>NZ_JBJGZC010000005.1:0-230742 GCF_054050315.1 Geodermatophilus sp. SYSU D00867
CCTGCTCCTCCAGCCGCTCCGCCGCGGCCGGCGGGGCGTGCGGGCGGGACGTCGCCGCCGCCGCCGAGTCGCCCCGGCCACGCCCGCGCCCCGCCACACCCCGGACTGCCGGGAGGGCGTGACGATGACCGAGGAGGAGGTCCGCGCGCTGGCGCTGGCGCTGCCGGAGGTCACCGAGGCCGACCACCACGGCCGCCCGTCCTTCCGGTTGGGGACCGCCGTGCTCGCCACGCTGCGGGCACCGGGCATCCTCAACGTCGTGGTCGGGGAGTCGGAGGCGCGCGCGGCCGAGGGGGGTGCGGTCTCGCTGCTGTGGTGGGGGAAGCGGCTCTCGGGCGTGCAGGTCGACCTGGCCGCGGCCGACCCGGCCGTCGTCGCCGACCTGCTGGACGAGGCCTGGGCCCGCCGGGCCCCCGCCCGGCTGCGGAGGCAGCGCCCGTGACGTACCCCCGGCCGGTCCCGCTCATCGGCGACGCCACCTCCGCCGCCGAGCGGGCCGGCGACCCCGCCGGCTGGGCCATGCCCGACGACGCCGGCGGGTTCTACGCCGTCGTCGCCGCCCGCCGCGACGTCCGCCGCTACCGCCCGGACCCGGTGCCCGACGACGTCCTGCGCCGGGTGCTGGCCGCCGGGCACTCGGCCCCGTCGGTGGGCCACAGCCAGCCGTGGCGGTTCGTCGTCGTCCGCGACCCGGCCGTCCGGGACCGCGCCGCCGTCCTCACCGACCGCGAGCGGCTGCGCCAGGCCGCGCAGATGGAGCCCGACGCCGCCCGCCGGCTGCTGGACCTGCAGCTCGAGGGCGTGCGCGAGGCGCCGCTGGGGATCGTCGTCTGCTGCGACCGGCGCACCCCCGCGGCCGGCGTGCTGGGCCGCGCGACCTTCCCCGACGCCGACCTGTGGAGCTGCGCGGCGGCCATCCAGAACCTGTGGCTCGCCGCCCGCGCCGAGGGCCTGGGCATGGGCTGGGTGACGCTGTTCCGCCCCGAGGAGCTGGCCGGGCTGGTCGGCCTCCCCGACGGCGTGGCCACCCTCGGCTGGCTGTGCCTGGGCTGGCCCGACGAGCGCCCGCCCGCGCCCGGGCTGGAGCGGGCCGGCTGGTCACGGCGGCTGCCGCTGGAGGCCGTCGTCCTGGAGGACCGCTGGCCCGCCGACGACGGCGGCCCGGCCGCTCCCCCGTCGCACCTGCGCGCGCCCGGCCGCGAGGACGTCGTCGGCGCCCGCGACGAGGCCGACCGCCTGCTCACTCCCCCGGGGTCGCTCGGCGTGCTCGACCGCGCGGTGGACCGGGTCGTGGCCCTCGGCCGCGGCGACGTCGCCGGCGGCACGCTCGTGCTCGCCGCCGCGGACCACCCGGTCGCCGCGCTCGGCGTCTCGGCCTACGGCGGGCACGTCACCCGCGACGTCGTCCGCGCCGCGCTGGCCGGCACCTCGGTCGGCGCCACCGCCGCGGCCGCGGCCGGGCTGGGGACGGTCGTCGTCGACGCCGGGGTGGACGGCGACCCGCTGCCCGGCGCGAGGGCCGCCCGGCCGGCCGGCCCTCGCGGCGACCTCGCCGCCGCCCCCGCGCTGACCGCCGCCGACGTCGAGCGGCTGCTGGCCGCCGGGCGGGAGCTGGGCGCCCGCGACGGCCTGCTCGCGCTCGGCGAGGTGGGCGTGGGCAACACGACCGTCGCCGCCGCGCTGGCCGCCGGGCTGCTCGGCGCCGACCCCGCCGACGTCACCGGGCTGGGCTCCGGCGCCGACAGCGAGGTGCTCGAGCGCAAGCGCGCCGTGGTGGCGGAGGCGGTGCGCCGGGCGGGCAGCGGGCTCGCGCCGGAGCGCGCGCTGGCCGAGCTCGGCGGGCCGGAGCTCACCGTGCTGGCCGGGGCCGTCCTCGGCGCCGCGGCGGCGCGCACCCCCGTCGTCCTCGACGGGTTCGCCGTCTCGGTGGCCGCGCTGGCCGCCGTCCTGCTCGAGCCCGGCGCCCAGGCCTGCCTCGTCGCCGGGCAGCGCAGCCGCGAGCGCGGGCACGAGCTGGTGCTGCACGCCCTCGGCCTGGAGCCGCTGCTGGACCTGCGGCTGCGCGCCGGGGAGGGCGCCGGCGCCGCGCTGGCCGCCGGCCTGCTGCTCGACGGCCTCCGGGTCCGCCGCGCGACGGCCCGCGTCGGGCCGTGATCGAGGCCGGGACGCGGCGGCGCGACCAACCCGCTCCCCCGCACGTCGTGTTCGAGGCGCTCACCGGGCCCGACCGCGACCCCGCGCGCCCGTGGCTGCGGCTGCTCGACGACGAGCACCGGCCGACCGTGGTGCACGCCGAGCGGCCGCACCTCGTCGTCTGGTCCTCGCTGTGGGAGCGCCGGCCCGACGCGCGGGTCCGCTTCGACGTGCTCGCCCTCGCCGGCGCCTCCGGGACCGACCTCCGCTGGACCCTGCTGGTTGACGGACCCCTGCCGGACGCCTCGCTCCTCGGGCACCTGCGGAAGCGGCTCAACGAGCTGGTCAACGCGGACCTGCGGTACTCCTTCGGGCAGTAGCGCGGTCTCCGCTCGCCACCGGGCCGGGAGCCGGGCCAGGATCGGCGGCGTGACCGATCCCCGTGCCGGCCAGCCCGCCGCCCCGTCCGACCTGGTCGACGTCGCCTCCCTGGTGACCGCCTACTACACGCTGGTGCCCGACCCGGCCGAGCCGGCGCAGCGGGTGTCGTTCGGGACCTCCGGGCACCGCGGGTCGGCGTTCGACACCGCGTTCAACGAGGCGCACATCCTGGCCACCACCCAGGCCATCTGCGAGTACCGGGCGGCGCAGGGCTACGACGGGCCGCTGTTCCTCGGCCGCGACACCCACGCGCTGTCCGAGCCGGCGTGGGCCAGCGCGCTCGAGGTGCTCGTCGCCAACGACGTCCCCGTGCTGGTCGACGCCGCCGGCCGGTACACGCCCACCCCGGCGGTGAGCCACGCGATCCTCACCGCCAACCGGGGGAGGACGAGCGGCCTGGCCGACGGCATCGTCGTCACGCCGTCGCACAACCCGCCGCGCGACGGCGGCTTCAAGTACAACCCGCCCTCGGGCGGCCCGGCCGACACCGACGCCACGAAGGTCATCGCCGACCGCGCCAACGAGCTGCTCGCCGCGGGCCTCGACGGCGTGCGGCGGGTGCCGTTCGCCCGGGCGCACGCGGCGGCGCAGCGGTACGACTACGTCGCCGCCTACGTCGACGACCTGCCGGCGGTGCTCGACCTCGACGCGATCCGCTCGGCCGGCGTCCGGATCGGCGCCGACCCGCTCGGCGGGGCGTCGGTGGACTACTGGGCGGCGATCGCCGAGCGGCACCGGCTCGACCTCACCGTGGTCAACCCGCTGGTCGACCCCACGTGGCGGTTCATGACGCTCGACTGGGACGGCAAGATCCGGATGGACTGCTCGTCGCCGTCGGCGATGGCCTCGCTCATCGGCAAGCGCGCCGACTACGCGATCGCCACCGGCAACGACGCCGACGCCGACCGGCACGGCATCGTCACCCCCGACGCCGGGCTGATGAACCCCAACCACTTCCTCGCCGTCGCGATCTCCTACCTGTTCGCGCACCGCCCGGAGTGGGGCGGGGACGTCGCCGTCGGCAAGACGCTGGTGTCGTCGTCGCTGATCGACCGCGTCGTCGCCGGGCTGGGGCGGCGGCTGGTCGAGGTGCCGGTCGGGTTC
Source organism: Geodermatophilus sp. SYSU D00867 (assembly GCF_054050315.1). Taxonomy (NCBI): domain Bacteria; kingdom Bacillati; phylum Actinomycetota; class Actinomycetes; order Geodermatophilales; family Geodermatophilaceae; genus Geodermatophilus; species Geodermatophilus sp. SYSU D00867. Next base: position 3,679 of record NZ_JBJGZC010000005.1, read on the forward strand.
AAGTGGTTCGTGCCCGGGCTGCTCGACGGCTCGGTCGGGTTCGGCGGCGAGGAGTCCGCGGGGGCGTCGTTCCTGCGCCGCGACGGCGGGGTGTGGACGACGGACAAGGACGGCGTCCTGCTCGCGCTGCTGGCGAGCGAGATCCAGGCGGTGACCGGCAGCTCGCCGTCGCAGCTGCACGCGGAGCTGACCGGGCGGTACGGCGCGTCGGCCTACGCGCGGGTGGACGCCCCGGCCACCCGCGAGCAGAAGGCGGCGCTGGGGAAGCTGTCGCCGGAGGACGTCACCGCCACCGAGCTGGCCGGCGAGCCGATCACCGCCAAGCTCACCCGCGCGCCCGGCAACGACGCCGCCATCGGCGGGCTGAAGGTGGTCACGGAGAACGCCTGGTTCGCCGCCCGCCCGTCGGGGACCGAGGACGTCTACAAGGTCTACGCGGAGTCGTTCCGCGGCCCCGACCACCTCGCGCAGGTGCAGGAGGAGGCCCGCGCCGTCGTCGGCGCCGCCCTCGGCGTCTGACCCGTGCGGGCGACGACACGGGAGCAGGAGCGGAGGGCGCGGGGGTGGCAGCCGCAGACTGGGCGCATGACCGGTCAGCCGTACGAGCAGGAGTGGGACGTCGTCCCGCCCGGGTCCGTCCCCCCTCCCCCGCCGCCCGCGTACGGCAGCCGGCCCACGTACGGCGCCCAGCCCACGTACGGCGCCCCGCCTCCCCACGGCGCCCCGCCCCCGTACGGCGCCGTGCCGCCCCACGGGCAGGTCCCGCCCCACCCCCAGCCGGTCCCGTACGGCCCCGGCTGGGCGGCGGTGCCGTTCGCGCCGCCGGCGTGGCCGCACGGTCCGGGGCGGCCGGGGACGGCGACCACCGCGGCCGTGCTCGGTTTCGTCACCGGCGGCCTGACCGCGCTGGTGTCGCTGGCCTTCCTCGTCGCGGTGCTCACCGGTGCCGAGGACGACCCGATCACCGTCACGCTGCTGCTCGGGCTCCCCTGCGCGGCCGGGCTGGTCACCGGGGCGGCGCGGCTGCTGGGCCGGCACTCCCCGACGGTCCTGTTCGCCTCCGCGCTCGCCTCGGTCGTCGTGCTCTTCCTCGCCCTGGTCGTCGGGGCCGCGTCGCAGGACGCCGACGACGTCGCCGGCTTCACCGCGTTCCTGGTGTTCGCGCTGCCGCTGCCGGTGCTGACCGCGGTGTTCGCCCGGCTGCCGCGCACGGTGGGCTGGGCCGGCTCGCGCGCCTGAGCCGGCTCAGCGGCGGCGGGCCTTGTCGGCGTACATCGCCGCGTCGGCCTCCCGGACCACCGCCTCCTGCGCCTCCTCGGGGTCCACGCCGCCGTCGACCGAGCCGATGCCGATGCTCAGGCCCACCCGCACGGTGGTCGAGCCGATGCTCAGCGAGCCGGGGAACGCCTCCCGCAGCCGCGCGGCCAGCACCTCGGCGTCGGCCCGCTCGGTGTTCTCGCAGACGACGGCGAACTCGTCGCCGCCCAGCCGGGCCGCGGTGTCGCTGGCCCGCAGCACCGAGGCCAGGTGCCCGGCGACGGCCACGAGGACAGCGTCACCGACGGGGTGACCGAACTGGTCGTTGACCGCCTTGAACCCGTCGAGGTCCAGCACGAGCACGCAGGTCGGCGTGTGCTCGCGGTGGCCGCGCTCGAGCGCGTGCCGCAGCCGGTCGCGGAACAGCAGCCGGTTGGGCAGCCCGGTGAGCGGGTCGTGCGCCGACAGGTGCAGCAGCCGGGCCTCCAACGCCTTGCGGTCGGTGACGTCCTCGACCACCAGGACCAGGTGCGGCGCGGCGACGCCCGGGGTGCCGTCGACCCAGGACGACGTCACCTGGACCGGCACCACCTCCCCGTCGGACCGCACCATCCGGCACTCGTGCCGGGCCCGGCCGCGGCTCTCCTGCAGGCCGGTGCAGACGGCGACCGCGCCGGCCACGTCCTCGGGGTGGGTGACGGCGAACAGCGTCGTGCCGCGCAGCGTCCCGGGCTCGCGGCCGAGCAGCTCGCCGAGCGCGGCGTTCGCCTCGATCAGCACGCCCTCCGGGGTGGTCAGTGCCACCCCCATCGGTGAGTTCGTGAACGCGCTGCCCAGGTCGGGGGGCGGCAGGGTGCCCGTGGCGCCCTCCAGGTCCACGGCGCCTCCCTCCCGCACCTCGTCTCGGTGTACCGACCCCAGTCATTACCTCCTGCGTTCCACGTGGAACCCCTTCGCGAGGCAGGATGGTCGGGTTCCCCCGTCCGGGCGAGCAGACAGGAGGGCAGCGGTGCCGTCGGACTTCGACCTGGTGCTGCCGACGGCGGTCGACGTCCGCGAGGTCGGCATGCGCGACGGGCTGCAGCTGGAGGCCCCCGTCCCGCTCGAGGGCAAGCTCGCGATGCTCGAGGCGCTGGTCGCCACGGGCGTGCGCCGCATCGAGGTGACGTCGTTCGTCTCGCCGAAGGCCGTCCCGGCGCTGGCCGACGCCGACCGGGTGGCCGCCGAGCTGTCCCGGTGGCCCGGCGTGCACTGGTCGGCGCTGGTCGCCAACCCCCGCGGCGCGGTCCGCGCGGTCGACGCCGGCATCGCCGACCTCGAGCTGGTCGTGTCCGCCTCCGACGGGCACAGCCGGGCCAACGCCGGCCGCTCCACCGCGGAGGCGCTGGCCGGCGTCGGTGAGGTGGCCGCGCTGGCGCACGGCGCCGGCGGCTCGCTGGAGGTCGTCGTCGCCACCGCGTGGGACTGCCCGTTCGAGGGGCGCACCCCGATCGCCCGCACCGTCGACGTCTGCCGCGCCGCGGTCACCGCCGGCGCCGACGCCCTGTGCCTGGGCGACACGATCGGGACGACGACGCCGGCGCGGGTGGTCCGCCTGCTGCACGCCGTCCGCCGCGCCTGCCCCGGCACCCCGGTCGCGGTCCACTTCCACGACACCCGCGGCACCGGCCAGGCCAACGCGCTGGCCGCCGTCCAGGCCGGGGTGACCCAGCTCGACGCCTCCGTCGGCGGGCTCGGCGGCTGCCCGTTCGCGCCCGGCGCGAGCGGCAACATCGCCACCGAGGAGCTCGTCTACTGGCTGGAGGAGTCCGACGTGCGCACCGGGATCGACCTGGACGCGCTGCTGGCCGCCGCGCGGGTCACCGAGTCCGCGGTCGGCCACGAGCTGCCGAGCTCCCTGTACCGCGCCGGCGGCCGCTCGGTGCCCCGGGCGGCCGCCGGGACGACGGCGTGAGCGGTCCGGCGGAGGTCGTCGACCCGCGGGTCATGCGGGACGTGCTCGGCCACTTCGCCTCCGGCGTCACCGTGGTCACCGCGGACACCGACGACGGCCCGATCGGCTTCACCTGCCAGTCGTTCAGCTCACTGTCCCTGGACCCGCCGCTGGTGGCGCTCGCGCCGGCGCGCACGTCGAGCACCTGGCCGCGGCTGCGGGACATCGGCCGGTTCTGCGTCAACGTCCTCGCCGAGGACCAGTCCGGGCTGTCGGCGGCGTTCGCCCGCTCGGGCGTCGACAAGTTCGCCGGCGTCCCGTGGCGGCCGAGCCGGCACGGCTCCCCCGTGCTCGACGGCGTCGTCGCGTGGATCGACTGCACGCTGTGGGCGGAGTACGACGGCGGCGACCACACGATCGTCGCGGCCCGCGTGCTGGACCTCGGCGCCGACCCCGGCCGCCGCCCGCTGCTGTTCCACCGCGGCCGCTACGGGTTCGTGGAGGCCGACGGCGCCTGATGGAGGACCCCTCCGCCCCACCCCTCGCCAGCTCGCGGCGGGACCCCGCGGAGGGGCCGGGAGGACTCCGTCCGCTAGCCGAAGCGGACGGCGATGAGCGCGACGTCGTCGCGGCCGTCGAGGGTGCCGCTCACCGCGGCGTCGCACAGCTCGCGGGGCGAGGCGTCGGCCGGGGTGGCCGACACCCGCTCCACCAGCGCGGCGATGCCCTGGTCGAGGTCCGAGCCGGGGGTCTCCACCAGCCCGTCGGTGTAGGCGAGCACCGTGGAGCCCGGCGGCAGCCGCAGGGTCCGCGTCCGCCGCTCGGCGGTGGCGTCGACGCCGACCAGCAGGCCGGTGACGCCGTCGACCGGCCGCAGGCACCCGTCGGGTGAGCGCAGGAGCAGCGGCGGGTGGCCCGCGTTGGCCAGCTGCGCCGTCCAGGCGCCGCCGGGCCCGTCCGGGGGGAGGGCGCGCAGGTAGGCCATCGTCGCCAGCGAGGCGACCCGCAGGCCCTGCACCAGCCGGTCCACGCGGGTGAGCACCGTGCTCGGGGAGGGGTCGGGGGCGTCCCAGAGGCAGGCGCGGATGAGCCCGCGCAGGTGCCCCATCGCGGCGGCCGCGGCGACGTCGTGGCCGGCGACGTCGCCGACGACCATCCCGACCGACCCGTCGGGCAGCTGCAGCAGGTCGTAGAAGTCCCCGCCGACGTCGGCGGCGGTCGAGGCGCTGACGTAGTGCGCGGCGGCCTCGAGCCCGGGGATCTCCGGCAGGTCCGGCAGCAGGGACCGCTGCAGGGTGTCGGCGACGGCGTGCTCCTGCTGGTAGAGCCGCACGTTGTCCATGACCAGGGCCGCCCGGCGGGCGAGGTCCTCGACCAGCCCGACGTCGTCGGGGGTGAACGGGCGCTCCGGGGAGGTGCGCACCAGCGTGATCGCCCCGCGGGTCCGGCGGCGGGCCACCATGGGCGCGCTCAGCGCCGACGTCGCGCCCAGCCGCCCGGCGATCTCCCGGGCCACCGGGGAGGCGGTGACGTCGTCCAGCCGCTCGGGCAGCCGCTCGACCAGCACCGCGCGCGAGGTGGTGATGCTGCGCTGGCCCGGCGAGTCCGGGGGCAACCGCAGCGCGTGCCCGGCGTCGAACCGGCGCAGATCGGTGCGCTGGTGCTCGCGATCGCGGGAGACCAGCTCCCGGACCTCGCCGGACTCGTCGACCAGCGTGATGACCGCCCAGTCGGCCAGCTGCGGCACGCACAGGGCGGCCAGCCGGTCGAGCACGTCGGCGATGTCGAGGGTGGCGATCAGCGCGCTGGTCGCCTCGGCCATCAGCGCGAGCCGGGCCTGGGCGCTCTCGGCGTCGCGCTGCGCCCGCTCGGCGTCGCGCTGGGCCTGCTCGGCGACCGCGCGGGCGAGCTCGGCCTCCCGCCGGGCGGCCTGCTCGGCGGCGAAGGCCGCCTCCCGCTCGGCCTCGACCCGCACCCGCTCGGTGACGTCGGTCTGCACGCCGACGAAGCTGACCAGCTCGCCGTCGCCGTCGAACACCGGGCTGATCGCGAGCTGGTTCCAGAAGGCGGTGCCGTCGCGGCGGTGGTTGAGCAGCGTGACGGTGACCGCCTCCCGCGCGCGCAGAGCCGCGCGGATCTGCTCGACGCTCGCCCGATCGGTGGTGGGGCCCTGCAGGAAGCGGCAGTTGCGACCCACCGACTCCTCGTAGGAGTACCCGGTGATCCGGGAGAACGACGGGTTGACCCAGACCAGGGGGTCGTCCGGCTGGCGGGGGTCGGTGATGGTGAACGCGATGTCGGTGGCGACGACGGCCCGCTCGCGCAGCGCCTGCAGCTCGGCGTCGGCGTCCTCGCCGCCCGCGTTCTCGACCTCGAGCAGCACCACCAGCGACAGCTGCTGGCTGCTGTCCGGCTGGGAGAGCGGGAAGCCGGTCACCCACAGCAGCCGGTCCGCGTCGCCGTCGTCCTCCCGGGCCCGGCCGGCGTCGGTGCTGCGGCCCGGCGAGAGCCGCACCGCCTCGCCGGTGACCGGCCGGCCCTGGGCCACCAGCGACAGCGGGCCGCTGGTGCGCGCGAGCGGCGCGCCGCCGAGGTCGGTGAGCCCGGCCGACGCGCCCCAGGTGTCGACGTCGACCGGCAGGCGGACGTTGCCGGCCATCTCGACCGCGGCGGTGTTCGCGTAGGTGACCGCGCCCGACTCCTGGTCGATGAGCAGGACCGCGACCGGGACGTCGGCCAGGACCGCGGGCAGGGCGGTGGACGCGGCGTGGTCCCCGCGGTGCTCGGAGACGACGGCGGTGGCGGCGCTGACGACGCCGGCCTGCCGGTCGGTGGCGTCGTCCCCGGCAGGTGCCGTGGCCTCGGCCATGGCGGCGCGGGTGCGGGGCGGGATGCCGTCACCGGACGGCGAGTCGGTGGGACCGCCGACGCCGGGGAGCACGCCGGGCGGCGGGCCCTGCCCCTCCTGCGGTCGGTTCCCGTCCGGTCGCACGCAACCAATCTACCGGCCGCCCGGGCCGACTCCTCCCGACCGCCAGGTGACCTGCCCGGACAGGTGTGCGCGGCTGCGTGACGGGCACCCTCCCGGGGACCACTCGGGAGGGAGACGTCATGGGACTGCTCGACCGGCTCCTCGGCCGGCGCCGCGCGCCGGAGCCCCCGGCCTACGGCGGCTACGACGGCTACGCCCCGCCGCCCGCACCGGCCCCGCCCGCGGCCCGGCGGGCCTCCGGCGACCGCCCGCTGACCGACCAGCAGGCCATCGAGCGCTACCGCTACCTGCTGAAGACCGCGCCGCCGGACCAGATCGAGCAGGCGCACGCGGAGGCCTTCGCCCAGCTCACTCCGGAGCAGCGGCAGGAGGTGCTCACCCAGCTCGCGGCCGGCGTACCGGCGTCCGAGCGCCCGCGCAGCGACGACGCCCAGACGCTGGCCCGGGTCGCCACCCGCGCCGAGCTCCGCCAGCCCGGGTTCCTCGAGCGGACCTTCGGCGGCTACGGCGGCGGCCCCGGCTACGGGGGCGGCGGGTACGGACCCGGCTACGGCCCGGGCCACGGCCCGGGCTACGGCGGTGGCGGGTACGGCTACGGCGGCGGGTACGGCTACGGCGGCGGCTACGGGCCCCGGATGGGCGGCTTCGCCGGCTCGATCGGCGGCAGCCTGCTCGGGACCATCGGCGGCCTCGTCGTCGGGACGGCGGTCGCCGACGCGCTGTTCGACACGGGCCTCGGTGACGGCGGCCTGTTCGGCGGCGGCGACGAGGAGGCCTACGCCGAGGGCTACCAGGACGGCGCCGGGGCCGGCGACGGCGACGGCGGCGGCGGCGGCGACTACGCGGCCTCCGAGGGTGGCTACGGCGGCGACCCGGGCGCCGACTTCGCCGGCGGGGCCGACAACGGCTTCGACGGCGGCGACTACGGCGGCGGGGACTTCGGGGGCGGGGACTTCGGCGGCGACTTCGGGGGCGGCGACTTCTGACCGCTCAGGACCGGCCGGGACCGTCCCCGGGGACGGACCCGGTCGCCTCCTCCCCCGCCGCCACCTCCCCCGCCGCCACGTCGGCCTGGTGGCGCAGCCACAGCAGGCCGAGCACCGGCAGCACCAGCGGCACGAACCCGTAGCCGCGGCCGAACGCCGACCACACCGTCTCGTCGGGGAAGGCCGCCGGGTCCACCAGCGACAGCACGCCCACCACCAGCACGCCGGCCAGCTCCACCGAGCACGCGACGACGGCGGTCCGCCGTCCCGCCCGCCCGCCGCGGGCCAGCCCGACGGTGGCGACCAGGTAGACCACCGCGGCCAGGGCCGACAGCAGGTAGGCCACCGGCGCCTCGTCGAAGCGGGTGGCCAGCTGCACGCCGGCCCGCGCGCCGGCTGCCAGCGCGAAGACGGCGTAGACGGCCACCAGCACCCGGCCCGGCCCGGCGGCGGTCCCGCCCGGCGCGGTGCCCCGCGCGTCCCGCTCAGGCACCGGGGGCCTCCCAGAGCTGCACCAGCCGCCAGACCATGACGGCGGTCACCAGCGACGCCACGGCCAGCACCGTCCCCGCCCAGCGGCTGGGCTCGGTGCGCGACCACAGCACCCCGGCCACCGGCAGCAGGACGACGCCGGCCAGGTAGCCCACGAAGGTCGCCGTCTCCGGGGGCCGCTGCCCGTCCGCCAGCGCCACCGCCGCCACCACCGCCTGGACGACGAGCAGCACCTCGAGCACCGCGGCGCCGGCCAGGTGCAGCAGGCCGATCCGCCGGCGGGCGAGGGTGGACGCCAGGCCGGCGAGGGCGACGAGCAGGGCCACCGCCGTGGCCGACCAGACGAGGAGGGCGTTCATCGCCTCCCATGATCGCGCGCCCTCCGGGGGAGCCGGGAGCGGGCGCGGGGTAGGCACGGGCCATGACCGTCCGCGACCTGGTGGTGGACCTGTGCGCCGAGCACCTGGACGCCGTCACGGGCGACCCGGTGCCGCTGCAGGCCCTGGTCGGCCTCCTCGCGGCGTGCGGGGTGGCCGAGCCGAGCACCCGGGCCGCCGCGTCGGCGCTGCGCCGCGCCGGGTGGCTGACCGCGTCCCGGCGCGGGCGGGAGACGCTGCTCGCCCCGACCGCGGCGCTGCGCGCGGCGGTCACCACCCGCTGCGACCGGGTCCGGTCGCGGCTGGGCCCGTGGGACGGGGAGTGGCGGATGGTCGTCTACGGCGTGCCGGAGACCGACCGCGCGGCCCGCGAGCGGGTGCGGCGCGGCCTGGCCCGCGCCGGCTTCGGCCCGCTGGCGCCGGCCACGTGGGTGTCGCCGCACGCCGCCGCGCTGGAGGAGGTGCGCGCCGAGCTGGCCGGCGAGCGCACCTCCCGGCTGGACCTGCTCACCGCGCGCGTGGCCGACCCGCGGCTGTCCGACGCCGACCTGGCCACCCGCTGCTGGGACCTCCCCCGGCTCGCCGCCGCCTGGACCCGGGTGCTCGACCGGCTGCGCGCGGTCGCGGACGCGGTGCCCCAGGGCCCGGCCGCGCTCGGCCGCCACCTGCGGCTGCGGGCGGACGTGCGGGCGCTGCTCACCGGCGACCCGCTGCTGCCCCCGGCGCTGCAGCCGGAGGCCTGGCCGGCGCGCGAGGTCCGCGACGCGTGGGCCGACGCCGGCGCCCGGCTGGCCGCCGCCGCCCGCGCCCACGTCGCCGAGGTGCTGGGCGCCGTCACGCCCCGGACGGCCGCGTGGTCCGGCCTCCCCGCAGGGGCCCGGCGCGAGCGCGCGAGGGGTGGGGGCAGCGAGGTTCTCCGTCAGCGGTGGACGCCGGACATGTCCGGGTAGCGGTCGCCGACCGCGGCGCCGACCGGGGCGGCCTCGTCGAGCCGGCGCAGGTCGTCGTCGGACAGCTCGACGTCGGCGGCCGCGGCGTTCTCCTCGAGGTAGCGCACCCGCTTGGTGCCGGGGATCGGCACCACGCCCGGGTTGCCCCCGCGGTCGCTCTGCGCCATCACCCACGCCAGCGCGAGCTGCGACGCCGTCACGCCCTTCTCGTCGGCGATCTCGCGCACCCGGTCGACCAGGCGCAGGTTCTGCTGGAACGCCTCGCCCTGGAACCGCGGGTTGTGCCGGCGGAAGTCGTCGGGCGCGAGGTCGTCCACGCTGCGGATCTGCCCGGAGAGGAAGCCGCGGCCGATCGGCGAGTAGGCGACGAACCCGATGCCGAGCTCGGCGCAGGTGGCCAGGACGCCGTCCTCCTCGGGGTCGCGGCTCCACAGCGAGTACTCGGTCTGCACGGCGGTCACCGGCTGGACGGCGTGCGCGCGGCGGATGGTCTCCGGCGCGGCCTCGGAGATGCCGACGGTGCGCACCTTGCCCGCCTCGACCAGCTCGGCCAGCGCGCCCCAGGTGTCCTCGACCGGGACGGTGGTGTCCACCCGGTGCTGGTAGTAGAGGTCGACGACGTCGACACCGAGCCGCTCGAGCGAGGCGTCGCAGGCCCGCCGCACGTAGTCCGGCCTCCCGTTGATCCCGCGGAACGAGCCGTCCTCGCCGCGCTCGTTGCCGAACTTGGTCGCGAGCACCACCTCGTCGCGGCGGCCGGCGATCGCCTTCCCGACCAGCCGCTCGTTGGTGAACGGGCCGTACATGTCCGCGGTGTCGAGGAAGGTGACGCCGAGGTCGAGGGCCCGCTGGATGGTGCGCTCGGCCTCGGCCTGGTCGCCGGTGCCGTAGAACTCGCTCATCCCCATGCAGCCCAGCCCCATGGCGGGGACGGACAGGGACCCGAGGGTGCGTGTCTGCATGGGCCGCTCCTGCCCGCCGGTGGAGGGGGGCAACCGGCCGTGAGGGGACCCCGCCGTTCCGTTGCCCCGGGGGCTGTGACAGGTTAGGCCGTCCTCAGTTAGGGCAGCCTGACCTACTTCGAGCAGGAGAACGATGCGCACCGCGACCCGGCCGCTGGCGGCCGCCTCCCTGTCCCTGGCCACGGTCCTCGCGCTCGGCGCGTGCTCGTCCGACGGGCCGGTGGCCGAGGCGTCGACCGACGCCGGGACCGTGACCTGGACCTGGGACCGGAACACCGCCGCCGAGGACCAGGAGCCGGAGTACGAGGAGACGACGGTCGAGGTCCCGGTGGACCCCGAGCGGATCGTGGTCTTCGACATGGCCAGCCTCGATACCATCGGCGCCCTGGGCGGGGAGGTCGCCGGCGCCCCGCTGGACTCGGTGCCCGACTACCTGCAGCGGTACCTGGCCGACGACGCCTTCGACGCGGGCACCCTGTTCGAGGCCGACCTGGTCGAGATCGAGTCGCAGCAGCCCGACCTCATCGTCATCGGCGGCCGCTCCTCGACGCTGTACGAGGACCTCAGCGAGATCGCGCCGACCGTCGACCTGAGCCTGCGCGGCAGCTACACCGAGACCCTCGAGCGCAACGCCACCTTCCTCGGCGAGGTGCTCGGCGCGGAGGACGAGGCGGCCGCGGCCGTCGCCGACCTGGAGGCGGGGATCGAGGAGGCGCGGGCCGCCACCGCCGACGCGGGCACCGGCCTCGGCCTCATGGTGGCCGGTGGCGAGCTCAGCGCGATGGCCCCGGCGGGCGACGGCGCGGACGCCCGGGGCGCCCGGGGCGGTCTCATCTACGACGCGTTCGGCGTGCAGCCCGTCGTCGACGACATCCAGGCCGCCACGCACGGCGAGCCGGTCTCCTTCGAGTTCCTGCTCGAGACGGACCCCGACCACCTGTGGGTCGTCGACCGCGACGCCGCCACCGGCGAGGAGGGCGCGCAGGCGGCCGCGGCGGTGCTCGACAACGACGTCGTCGCGCAGACGACCGCCGCCCAGCAGGGCCAGATCCACTACCTCGACCCGGTCGCCTGGTACGTCGTCTTCGGTGGCATCGACACCACCCGGATCATGATCGACGACGTCCTGCAGATCGCCGGCTGAGTCCCGCACCTCCGCCGTGACGGCACTCGACACGGGTCGGACGAGCACCCCCGCCCCGGCGCGCCCCCGGCGCACCGGCGTGGGGGTGCTCGTCGGCGTGCTGCTCGCGGTCCTCGCGGTCGCGAGCCTGTTCATCGGCGTCTCCGACGTCTCCCCGGTGTCGGTGCTCACCGGCGGGTCCGACGGCACCGCCGCCTTCCTGCTCGGAGCCACCCGGATCCCGCGCACCGTGGCCCTGGTCCTCGCCGGCGCCTCGCTGGGCATCGCCGGGCTGATCATGCAGATGCTCGTGCGGAACAAGTTCGTGGAGCCGAGCACCACCGGCGTCACCGAGTTCGCCACGCTCGGCATGCTCGTGACGACGGTGTTCCTGCCGGGGCTGGCCGTCGTCGGCAAGACGGCCGTCGCCGCGGTGTTCGGCCTCCTCGGCACCTGGGTGTTCCTGCGGGTGGTCCGGGCGGTGCCGGTCCGCCAGCTCGTCCTCGTCCCGCTGGTCGGCATCGTGCTCGGCGGCGTCGTCGGCGCGGTGACGACGTTCGTGGCCTACCGCCTGGACCTGCTGCAGTCCCTCGGGCAGTGGGCGCAGGGCAGCTTCGCCGGCGTCGTGCAGGGCCGGTACGAGCTCGTGTGGATCGCCGGCGTGATGGTCGTCGTCGCCTGGCTGGCCGCCGACCGGTTCAGCGTCATCGGCCTCGGCGAGGAGTTCGCGACCAACCTGGGGCTGGACCACCGCCGGTGGGTGGCCGTCGGGATGGTCGTCGTCGCGGTCATCACCGCGGCGGTGCTCGTCACCGCGGGGCTGGTCCCGTTCCTCGGCCTCGTCGTCCCGAACGTCGTCAGCCTGCTGATCGGCGACAACGTCCGCCGCGCGATCCCGTGGGTGGCCGCGCTCGGGGCCGTGTTCGTCGTCGCCTGCGACGTCCTCGCCCGGGTCCTGCGCTTCCCCTACGAGATCCCGCTGTCGGTCGTCGTCGGCATCGTCGGCGCGGTGCTGTTCCTCTGGCTGCTGCTGCGGAGGGGGAGCCGTGCTCACTGACCCCGCCCCGACGACGGTCCGCCCCCGCGCGGCGGTGCGCGTGCGCCGGGCCGGGCCCGCCGCCCGCCTGGCCGTGCTCGGCGCGGTCGTCGTCGTCCTGACCGCGCTCTACCTGTTCACCGACGTGCCCGGGTCGCTGGCCTACGCGCTGGAGAAGCGCGGCCTGACCGTGGCCGCGGTCGTCGTCGTCGCGGCGGCGGTCGGGGTCTCGACGGTCGTCTTCCACACGATCACCCAGAACCGCGTCCTCACCCCGTCGATCATGGGGTTCGACGCGTTCTACGTGCTGGTCTCGACCGTCGTCGTCTTCGCCGCCGGGTCCGCGGCGTTCCTGGCGGCGGACCCGCTCGTCCTGTGGGCGGTGCAGGTGGCGGTCATGGTCGGGTTCAGCGTCGTCCTGTTCACCTGGCTGTTCGGCGGGAAGCGGCGCTCCATCCACCTGATGCTGCTGGTCGGCGTCGTGCTGGGCACGTACTTCCGCGCCTTCAGCGAGTGGATGCAGCGGATGCTCGACCCGCTGGACTTCCAGGTGCTCTCCGACGCCTTCTTCGCCTCCCTGACCCGGCCCGACGAGACGCTGCTGGCGCTCACCGCGGGCCTCGTCGTCCTCGGCTGCGCGGTGGTGGTGCCGCTGCTGCGCACCCTCGACGTGCTGACCCTCGGCGAGCCGGCCGCGGTGGGCCTGGGCGTCGACCACCGGCGCGTGGTCATGACGCTGTTCCTGGTCGTCTCGGTAATGGTCGCGGCGTCGACGGCGCTCGTCGGGCCGATCCTGTTCTTCGGCCTGATCGTCGCCAACCTCGCCTACTCGTGGGCCGGCTCGTTCCGCCACGTGTGGACGGTGCCCACGGCGGTGCTCCTCGGCGTCGCCTGCCTGCTCGGCGGTCAGCTGGTCCTGGAGCGGGTGCTCGGCTTCGGCGGCACCCTCTCCACGGTCATCGACTTCGCCGGCGGTCTGTTCTTCCTGTACCTCGTCCTGCGGAAGGGGGCGCGGTGATCGCGCTCGAGGGCGTCACCAAGCGCTACGGCGGCCAGACGGTCGTCGACGACGTCACGATCCGCTTCGGCGGCGAGGGGGTGACGGCGCTCATCGGTCCCAACGGCGCGGGCAAGTCGACGCTGTTCGGCCTCGTCGGCCGCCTGGTCCGGCCGGACGCCGGCCGGGTCACGGTGGACGGCCTGGACGTCGCGACGACGCCGTCGCGGGAGCTGGCCCGGCGCCTGGCCGTGCTGCGCCAGGACAACCACGTCGCCGCGCGCCTGACCGTCTCCGACCTCGTGGAGTTCGGGCGCTTCCCGCACTCCCGGGGCCGGCTCACCGTCGCCGACCGCGAGCACGTCGACCGGGCGATCGCCTACCTGGAGCTCGACCCCTACCGGGACCGGTACCTCGACGAGCTCTCCGGCGGTCAGCGCCAGCGGGCCTTCATCGCGATGGTCCTCGCGCAGGACACCGAGTACGTGCTGCTCGACGAGCCGCTCAACAACCTCGACCTGCGGCACATGACCGAGATCATGCGGCTGGTCCGGACGATGGCCGACGAGCTCGGCAAGCGGGTCGTCACCGTGCTGCACGACGTCAACTCGGCGGCTGCTCACGCCGACCGCATCGTGGCCATGCGGGACGGCACCGTCGTCGCGGACGCCCCCGCGCGCGACGTCATGCGTCCCGAGGTGCTCGCGGCCGTCTACGACACCACCGTCGACGTCCGCGAGATCGACGGCCGCCCGGTCGCCCTCTACTACGGCTGAGCGCGCGGTGTCGACCTGCTGTCGTCTCCGCGCGCGGGAGACGACACCAGGTCGGCACGCGGCGAGGACGCGCGGGCGCGCCGCGCTAGGCCCAGCGGGCGAGGGCGGTGCTCGTCCCGGGGGCGACCACGGTGAACCCCGCGTCGACCACCTCGACGTCCGCCCGCGGGCGCAGCGCCGTCCACCGCGCGGCGTCGGGGTGCTCGACCACCACGGGGAAGCCGGCGGCCGCCCAGGCGTCGAACCGCCCGTCGCGCATGCGCACCGCCGACAGCTGCGCGGCGTGACCGCAGGCCGCGGCCGCCTTGCCCAGCGGCAGGAACGGCTCGGGGCAGACCGAGAGGACGAGCGGGCCGCCCGGTTCCGGGTCGACCACCGGCCGGGCGCCGGGGTCGTCGAGCTCGCTACCGGTCAGCTGCAGCTTCGCGACCTCCGGGGGGATGGCGTCGGTCGGGCCCGGCACCAGCGCGCGGACCTCCGCCCCGGCGACCGCGGCGGTCACCCCCGGGAGCCCCGAGACCCGGTCCCACGCGACCCCCCGCGCCCGCCGGCAGTGCTTGCGGATCGCCCCGTCGGTCCACCGGCGGACCAGCGGCTCCCACTCCCCGCCGGGCAGCGCCCGGTCGTCGGCGAGCAGCCGCACGACCGCGACCGCCGCCGCCTCGCAGACGGCCGTCCGGCCCGGCGGGTCGACCCGCTCCACACGCGCCACCAGCTGCATCGCCCAGGGCGCCTCGCCCGGCGGGTCGTCGTACACGCCCCCACCCTGCCCAACGGGAGCGGCCGGCCCGGCACCTGGAACCCGGCGACACGCCCGGTCGCCCCCACGGCGTGACCGGCGTCGCAGCGACTCGTTCGAGCAGGGCACCCGTCAGTTCTCAACGAGGAGAGCCCATGACCCGGTCGACCCGTCGCGCGCTCGGAGGAGGGAGCCTGGCCGCGCTGGTCGCCGGCGCGCTGCTGGCCTCCCCCGCCAAGGCGGCCCCCGATCCGCTCGCCCCCGTCCAGGACTTCCTGGCCGACCAGCTCGCCGGCCTGGCCGCCGCCGTCCCCACCACCGTCCTGGTGCACGGGGAGGACGCGCAGGCCGCCCGGGCCGCCGTCGCCGCCAGCGGGATGCGGACCGTCACCGAGTTCGAGCGGATCGGCGTGGTCGTCGCCCGCGGCACCGCCGCCCAGGTCCGGGCCGCCCGCGGCGAGCCCGGCGTCACCTACCTCGAGGGCAACACCCCGATCGAGTTCGCCCAGGAGACCTCCCACACCGCCACGGGCGGCGCGCAGGCCGTGCGGACGCTCACCGGCCCCGACGGCTCCCCGCTCGACGGCAGCGGCGTCTCGGTCGCCGTCATCGACTCCGGCGTCGACCCCACCCACCCCTACCTGCGCGACCCCGACGGCGGCAGCGCCGTCGTGGCCAACCTGAAGAGCCTGTGCCTGCTGGAGACCGCGACGACGCCGGACTGCGTCGTCCGGGTGCCGACCGCGGTCGACACCGACACGCTGTCGGTCGGCGGGCACGGCACGCACGTCAGCGGGATCGTGGCCGGCCGACCGACGGCGCTCCCCGACGGCGGCCGGCTGCAGGGCGCGGCCCCCGGCGCGAGCCTCGTGTCCGTCTCCACCGGCGCGGCGCTGCTCATCGTCGGCGCCGACGCGGCGCTGAACTGGGTCCTGGAGAACCACGAGCACCCGTGCGGCGCGGACGTCCCCGCCGACGTCTGCCCGCCCATCCGGGTCACCAACAACTCCTACGGCCCGAGCGGCGGCGGGGAGTTCGACCCGGAGAGCGCCACGGTCAAGCTGCAGCGCGCACTGGCGGCCGAGGGCGTCGTCACCGTGTGGGCGGCCGGCAACGACGGCGGCGACGGCTCGACGTCGCTCACCAACCCGCCCGGCCAGGACCCGACCGGCGGGATCATCAGCGTCGCGTCCTACTCCGACCAGGACACCGGCACCCGCGACGGCGCGGTCAGCGGGTTCTCCTCGCGCGGCGCCGCGGCCGACCCCTCCACCTGGCCGGACGTCTCCGCGCCCGGCGAGGCCATCACGTCGTCGTGCCGGCCGTACCTGCCGGTCTGCGCCACCGGCCTCGACCCGCGCAACGGTCCCGGCCTGCTCGACCTGGGCACCTTCACCACGATCAGCGGGACCTCGATGGCCGCGCCGCACGTCGCGGGCATCGTCGCCCAGCTGTTCGAGGCCGACCCGGCGGCGACCCCGGCCGAGGTCGAGGAGGCGCTCACCTCGACCGCGCACCGCTATCCCGACGGTGCCGCCTACACCGCGGTCGGCAGCCGGACGACGTCGTACGACAAGGGCGCCGGCCTGGTCGACGTCCCGGCCGCCGTCGCCGCGCTGACCGCCTAGCGGGAGGTCGCGCGGCCCGGTTCCACGTGGAACCGGGCCGTGTGACCTTCCTGTGAACTGGGCCCACCACGTCGCGAGGCCCGGCACCCTGGGGTTGGATCGAACCCATGTGCGGCCTCTCCGGCGAGATCAGGTTCGACGGCTCCCTGGCCGACACCACCGCGGTGGCGCGGATGGTCGAGGCGCTGGTCCCCCGCGGGCCGGACGGCCAGGGCCAGTGGAGCGCCGGCCGGGTGGCGTTCGGCCACCGGCGGCTGTCGGTCATCGACCTCTCCCCCAGCGGCTCCCAGCCGATGGTGGACAGCGAGCTGGGCCTCGAGGCGGTCTTCAACGGCTGCATCTACGACTACAAGGAGCTGCGCGCCGAGCTCGAGGGCCACGGCTACCGCTTCTTCTCCACCAGCGACACCGAGGTCCTGCTCAAGGGCTACCACCACTGGGGCCTCGACTTCGTCGACCACCTGCACGGCATGTTCGTCGTCGTCATCCACGAGCGGGACACCGGCCGGGTCGTCATGGCCCGCGACCGGCTGGGCATCAAGCCGCTGTACCTCGCCGAGACGCCGGGCCGGCTCCGGTTCGCCTCGTCGCTGCCGGCCCTGCTGCGCGCCGGCGACGTCGACACCTCCATCGACCCCGTCGCGCTGCACCACTACCTGACCTGGCACGCCGTCATCCCCGCGCCGCGCACCCTGCTCAACGGCGTCCGCAAGCTGCCGCCGGCCACCGTCCGCGTCATCGAGGCCGACGGCACCAGCCGCGAGCACCGCTACTGGGAGCCCACCTACGAGCGGCGTCCCGAGCACTCCGGCTGGTCGAACCGCGACTGGGAGGACGCGATCGAGGAGGCGCTGCGGGTCGCCGTCCGCCGCCGCCTGGTCTCCGACATCCCCGTCGGCGTGCTGCTGTCCGGCGGGCTGGACTCCAGCCTGATCGTGGGCCTGCTCGCCCAGGAGGGGCAGACCGGCCTCGCCACCTACTCGATCGGCTTCGAGACCGTCGGCGGCCACGCGGGCGACGAGTTCCGCTACTCCGACGTCATCGCCGAGCGGTTCGGCACGAACCACCACCGCATCCGGGTGTCCTCCGACGAGCTCGCCGCCGCGCTCGGCCACGCCATCGGCGCGATGGCCGAGCCGATGGTCAGCCACGACGTCGTCGCCTTCGACCTGCTGTCCGAGCGGGTCAGCCAGTCGATCCGCGTCGTGCAGTCCGGGCAGGGCGCCGACGAGGTCTTCGCCGGCTACCACTGGTACCCGCCGCTGGCCGACGTCGACCGCGAGGAGGCCGTCGAGCGCTACGCGAAGGCGTTCTTCGACCGCGGCGCGGAGGACATGCGCGCGCTCGTCGGCGAGCGCTACGCCCTCGACGGCGACCCGAGCCTGGAGTTCGTCCGCGACCACATGTCCCGCCCCGGCGCGCAGACCGCCGTCGACGCCGCCCTGCGGCTGGACAGCGAGGTCATGCTCGTCGACGACCCGGTCAAGCGGGTGGACAACATGTCGATGGCGTGGGGCCTGGAGGCCCGGGTGCCCTTCCTCGACCACGACCTGGTGGAGCTCGCGGCCCAGTGCCCGCCGGAGCTCAAGCTCGCCGACGGCGGCAAGGGCGTGCTCAAGGCGATCGGCCGCCGGATCATCCCGCCGGAGGTCATCGACCGGCCCAAGGGCTACTTCCCGGTGCCGGCGATCACCCACCTCGAGGGCAAGGTGCTCGGCCTGGTGAAGGACGCGCTGTCCAGCGAGGCGGCGCGGGAGCGGGCGCTGTTCCGCCCGGAGTACGTGTCCCGGCTGCTCGAGGACCCCAACGGCGAGCTCACGCCGCTGCGCGGCAACAAGCTGTGGCAGCTGGGCCTGCTGGAGCTGTGGCTGCAGAACCACGGGGTCTGAGGAGGCGCACCGTGGCACCCCGGCTCGCCGGGCACCGCCGCCGCACGGCGGTGGCCGGCACCCCCGACCTCACCGGACGCAACTGGATGCGGCCCTCCGAGCACCAGCTGGAGGGCATGGCCGCCGACGTCGTGCTGGACCTGGCGTGGGGGCGCCTGGTCTTCGGCCAGACCTTCACCGAGATGCGCGACATCCTCGCCGCGCTGCGGGCCGAGGAGACCGGGCAGCGCGACATCTGCATCTACGCCCGCGACCCGCACGTCCTCGTCGGCCTCGCGCCCGACGAGCTGTTCATCGACCCCAGCTACACCTACCGGCTGGACCTCTACCGCTACCGGCCCCGCCCCGAGCTCATCCGCGGCGTCTTCGTGCGCACGGTGACCTCGCTGGAGGACATGGTGGCGATCAACGAGATCTACGCCCGCAACGGCATGGTGACCGGCGACCCCGAGACCATGTGGGCCAACCACCGCACCCGCGCCTTCACCTACCTCGTCGCCGAGGACACCCGGACCTCCCGCGTCGTCGGCACGGTCACCGGCGTCGACCACGTGCTGGCCTTCGGCGACCCGGAGGGCGGCACCAGCCTGTGGTGCCTCGCCGTCGACGGGCAGAGCGCGCCGCCCGGCACCGGCGAGGCGCTGGTGCGGGTGCTGGCCGAGCGGTACGTCGGCCGCGGCCGCTCCTACGTCGACCTCTCGGTCATGCACGACAACAAGGGCGCGATCGCGCTCTACCGCAAGCTCGGCTTCGTGCGCGCGCCCGCGGTGTGCGTCAAGCGGAAGAACCCGATCAACACGCCGCTGTTCGCGGCCCGCCCGCCGGGGCTGACCCGGCTGAACCCCTACGCGCGGATCATCGCCGACGAGGCGCTGCGGCGCGGGATCCGCGTCGAGGTGACCGACGCCGAGTTCGGCGAGATGCAGCTGTCCCTCGGTGGCCGCCGGGTGCTGACCCGCGAGTCGCTGTCGGAGTTCACCACCGCCGTCGCCATGAGCCGCTGCGACGACAAGCGGGTCACCCGGCGCATCGTCGAGGCCGCCGGGGTGCGCGTGCCCCGCGGTGTCACCGTGCCCGGTGACGACCTCGGCCCCGCCCGCGAGCTGCTGGCCGAGCGCGGGGAGCTGGTGGTCAAGCCCGCCCGCGGCGAGCAGGGCAAGGGCATCACGGTGGGCGTGACCAGCGAGGAGGAGCTCGCTCGGGCCGTCGACGCCGCGCGGCTGTACTGCCCGGACGTGCTGGTCGAGGAGCTCGTCGAGGGCGAGGACGTGCGCGTCGTCGTCATCGACCACGAGGTGGTCGCCGCGGCGGTGCGCAAGCCCGCGGAGGTCGTCGGCGACGGCCGCAGCACCGTGGCCCAGCTGGTGCGCGAGACCAGCCGGCGGCGGGAGCGGGCCACCGGCGGCGAGTCGCGGATCCCGCTCGACGACGTCACCACCGACGTCGTCCGCGCGGCCGGGTACGCGATGGACGACGTCCTGGCCAACGGGCAGCGGCTGCGCGTGCGACGGACGGCGAACCTGCACACCGGCGGCACCATCGAGGACGTCACCGACCGGCTGCACCCGGCGATCGGCCAGGCGGCGGTGCGGGCCAGCCGGGCGATCGGCATCCCCGTGACCGGTGTCGACTTCCTCGTCCCCGACGTCGAGGGCCCCGACGCGGTGTTCGTCGAGGCCAACGAGCGCCCGGGGCTGGCCAACCACGAGCCGCAGCCCACCGCGGCGCGCTTCGTCGACCTGCTGTTCCCCGAGACCCGCCGGCGGTGAGGGCCCCGACGGCGGCCTGTGCGCTGGCGGCGGCCGGCGGGGCGCTGGGGGCGCTGGCGCGGTGGGGCGTCGCCGAGGCGCTCCCCTCCCCCGGCGCCGGCTGGCCCTGGGCGACGCTGCTGGTCAACCTCACCGGCTGCCTGCTGATGGGCGTCCTCCTCGGCCTGCTCACCGCGGGCCCGGAGCCGGCGTGGGTGCGCCCGTTCCTCGCCGTCGGCGTGCTCGGCGGGTACACGACGTACTCCGCGTTCGCCGTCGAGGTCGTCGAGCTGACCGACGCCGGCCGGGTCCTCCTCGCCGCGGGCTACGTGCTCGCCTCGGTCCTCGGCGGGGTGCTGGCCACGGCCGCCGGCCTGCTCGCGGTCCGGCGGCGGACGCCGTGACCCCGCTGCTGGTCGCGGCCGGCGCGCTGGTCGGCGCGCCGCTGCGGCTGCTGGCGGTCCGCCTCGCGGGGCGGGCGGGCCGGGACCCCGCGGTCGGCACGCTGGCGGTCAACGTCGCGGGCTCGGCCGTGCTCGGCGTGCTGCTGGGCCTCGGTGACACGCCCCCGGCGGTGGTCGCGCTGGTCGGCACGGGCTTCTGCGGGACGCTGACCACCTTCTCCGGCTTCGGCGCCGACGTCGTCCGGCTGGTCGAGGAGCGGGCCGTCGGCCGGGCGGCCGCCTACCTCGCGGCGACGCTGGTGCTCGGCCTCGGTGCCGCGGCCGCCGGGTACCTGCTGGCGCGCTGACCGGCCCTGCGGGTGACGTGGCCGCTGCGTCTCAGTAGGGTCGACGGCGTATGGCCAGGACAGGCGCGGGAGACGTGGGGGCGGACAGTCCCGTCGTCGTGGTGGCCAACCGGCTGCCGGTCGACCAGGTGACCGACCCCGACGGGACGACGCGCTGGCAGCGCAGCCCCGGCGGCCTGGTGACCGCGCTCGAGCCCTTCGTCGCCGGCCGCGGCGGCGCGTGGGTGGGCTGGTCCGGCTCGGCCGGTGAGGCGCCCGAGCCCTTCGAGTCCGGCGGGATGTCGCTGATCCCCGTCGAGCTCTCGGAGGAGGAGGTCGACCGCTACTACGAGGGCATGTCCAACGCCTCGCTGTGGCCGCTGTACCACGACGTGGTCGAGAAGCCGGAGTACCACCGCACCTGGTGGGACGCCTACGTGCAGGTCAACAAGCGCTTCGCCGAGCGGACCGCGGAGGTGGCCGCCGAGGACGCGATCGTCTGGGTGCACGACTACCAGCTGCAGCTGGTGCCCGCGATGCTGCGGCAGCGCCGGCCCGACCTCACGATCGGCTTCTTCCTGCACATCCCGTTCCCGCCCTACGAGCTGTTCACCCAGCTGCCGTGGCGGTCGGCGATCGTCGAGGGGCTGCTGGGCGCGGACCTGGTCGGCTTCCAGCGGCCGAGCGCCGCGGCGAACTTCGTCCAGCTGGCCCGCCGGCTGCACGAGCTGCCCACCCGCGGCGCGACGGTCGAGTACGACGGGCGCACGGTGACCGCACGGGCGTTCCCCATCTCCATCGACGTCGCCGCCTTCGACGAGCTGGCCTCCTCGCCGGAGGTGGTCAAGCGGGCCGCGGAGATCCGCGCCGAGCTCGGCGAGCCGGACAAGATCATCCTGGGTGTCGACCGGCTGGACTACACCAAGGGCATCAGCGTCCGGCTCAACGCCTTCCAGGAGCTGCTCGAGGACGGCGCGATCGAGGCGCCCGGGACCGTCATGGTGCAGGTGGCCACGCCCAGCCGCGAGCGGGTCGAGCACTACGTGCACATGCGGGAGACGATCGAGCAGCAGGTCGGCCACATCAACGGCGTCTTCGGCTCCATCGGCGGGCCGGCGGTGCACTACTTCAACCAGTCGATGCCCCGCGAGGAGCTCGCCGCCCTCTACCGCGCGGCCGACGTCATGCTCGTGACGCCCTACCGCGACGGCATGAACCTCGTGGCCAAGGAGTACGTCGCCGCCCGCGGCGACCTCGGCGGCACGCTCGTCCTGTCCGAGTTCGCCGGCGCCGCGGCCGAGCTCAAGCAGGCGTTCCTGGTCAACCCGCACGACATCGCCGGCGTGAAGAACCAGCTGCTGCGCGCGCTGCGGATCGAGCCCGACGAGGGCGCCCGCCGGATGCGCGCCATGCGCCGGTACCTGGCCAAGCACGACCTCGACCACTGGGCGTCGTCCTTCTTCGACGCCCTGCGCGCCCAGGCGTGAGCGTCCCGGAGGGGACGGCGGCCGCGCTGGCGGCGGTCGCCGCCCGTCGCCCGCTGCTGGTCGCCTCCGACTACGACGGCGTGCTGGCCCCGCTGGTCGGGGACCCCGGCGCGGCGGTCCCCTCCCCCGGCACCGCCGAGGCCCTCGCCCGGGTCGCCGCCGCCGACGGCGTGACCGTGGCGCTGGTCAGCGGCCGCGGGCTCGAGGACCTGCGCGCGGTCAGCGGCTTCACCGGCCCCTACCGCTGGGTGGGCAGCCACGGCGCCGAGTTCGACGGCCCGCTCACCGGCGACCTGGCCGGCCGCCGGGACGCCCTCGCCGGGCAGCTGGCGCCGCTGGTGGCCGCGGTCCCCGGTGCGCGGCTGGAGGTCAAGCCCGCCAGCGTCGCCGTCCACGTCCGGCAGGTGACCGACCCCGCCGCGGCCACCGCGCTGCTGGCGTCCGCGGACGCGGTCGCGGATCCGTCACTGACGAAGAAGCCGGGCAAGGCGGTGCTCGAGCTCGCGGTCACCGACGCCGACAAGGGCAGCGCCGTGCGCCGGCTGCGCACGGAGATCGGCGCCGCCGCCGTCGTCTATCTCGGCGACGACCGCACCGACGAGGACGTCTTCCGCTCCCTCGGGCCGGACGACGTCGGCATCAAGGTCGGCGAGGGCGAGACGGCCGCGACCCAGCGGGTGGCCGACCCGGCCGCCGCCCTCGCCGTCCTCCGGCTGCTCGGCGACCTGCTCGCCTGACCCCCGGCGCGGCGCGTCGCGCGCCGGCCCGGGACGACCGCTCCCCCGTCGCGCGGTCACCGCCCGCTGTGGGTCGACACGGCGCCCCTCCCCCGCGCCGACCTGCACGGACGTCCCCGGGCCCGGCCGGTCACCGGCGGGCTCCGTCGACTCGGCGACGGCGCGGCGGGCGGTCACCGCCTCCTCCGCAACGATCCGTCCCGGGGCGTCTCCGGCAGCGCGGCGCGGGCGCCGGCCGCCGCCACCATTCCTGCTGCACGCCCGTCACACCCGTCGCAGCGTGCACAGGAAGCCCAGGAGGCTCTCGTGAACGCCGCATCCCGCCCGCGTGCCGGCTGGTTCGCCGACCTGCGCGTCAACACCAAGCTCATGTCCCTGCTCGCCGCACTGCTGCTGGTGGCCGGCGCCGTCGGGGGCCTCGCCGTCGTGCAGCTCGGGACGGTGAACGCCGCGGCGGAGAGCATCTACAGCGACGGCGCGGTGCCGCTCAGGGACCTGGCGGAGGCCCAGGAGGCCGTGGGGAGCATGCGGCAGCGCGTGCTGCTCCACCTCGCCGGACCGGTGACGGACAAGCCGCGCCGCGAGCAGGAGATCACCCGGTTCGACCAGGTCTTCGACACCGCGGTCGCGGCCCTGCGCCGGGAGGCGGTGGACCCGGGCCTGCTGGACGGCTACCTCGCGGCCGTCGCGGAGTACCGCACCTACCGGGACGGCACGATCCTGCCCGCGAGCCGGGCGATGGACCCCGCCGTCGACGTGGCGCCCGTCCTCGCCGAGTGCGACCGCCTGTTCGGCGTCGTCGTGGAGGCCGGCGACGCGCTGGGCGCCGCACAGACCGACGCCGTCGAGGGCACCCAGGCGAACGCCGCGGCGTCGTACCGCAGCGCCCGGACGCAGGTCCTGGTGATCCTGGTGGTCGGCGCCGTCCTCGGCCTGGCGCTGGCGCTGGTCATCGGCCGCCAGATCGTCCGCCCGCTGCGGCGCGTCCAGCACGTCGCCGCCGGACTGGCCGACGGCGACCTGACCCGTACCAGCGGTCTGCGCTCGCGCGACGAACTGGGCCAGACCGGTCGTGCGCTCGACGCGGCGATGGAGAGCCTGCGCGGCGTCATGGCCTCGGTCGTCGCCTCCGCGGACGCGGTCGCGGCCTCCAGCGAGGAGCTGTCGGCGTCCTCGGCGCAGATCTCGGTCTCGGCCGAGGAGACCTCGGCGCAGTCGGGGGTGGTCGCGGCGGCCGCGGACGAGGTGTCGCGGTCGGTGCAGACGGTCGCCGCGGGCGCGGAGCAGATGGGCGCCTCCATCCGGGAGATCGCCACCAACGCCGCCGAGGCGTCGGCGGTGGCCGCCCGCGCGGTGACCGCGGCGGAGACCACGACGGCGACGGTGGCCAAGCTGGGCGACTCGTCGGCCGAGATCGGCAACGTGGTCAAGGTCATCACCTCGATCGCCGAGCAGACCAACCTGCTGGCGCTCAACGCCACCATCGAGGCCGCCCGCGCGGGGGAGGCCGGCAAGGGCTTCGCGGTGGTGGCCAACGAGGTCAAGGAGCTGGCGCAGGAGACGGCCAAGGCCACCGAGGACATCGCCCGCCGCGTCGAGGCGATCCAGAAGGACACCGGCGCCGCCGTCGCGGCGATCGACGAGATCTCCCACATCGTCGCCCAGATCTCCGACCGGCAGACCACCATCGCCTCCGCCGTCGAGGAGCAGACCGCCACCACGAGCGAGATGTCGCGCTCGGTGCAGGAGGCCGCCCAGGGCTCGGGGCAGATCGCGGACAACATCTCCGGGGTCTCGGCCGCGGCGGACTCCACCACCCAGGCGCTGACCCAGACCCGGGTCGCCGTCGACGAGCTGTCCCGCATGGCCGCCGGCCTGCGCACCAGCGTCAGCCGCTTCACCCACTGACACCCTGAGAGGCACCACCGTGCACCTGTCCTGGCTCTCGTCCCTGCGGATCGGCCGCCGGCTCGCCCTCGCCTTCGGCGTGGTGGGCGTCCTGGTCGCCGTCAGCGCCGGCACCGGCCTCTCGGCCGTCGCCGAGCAGCGCGACCTCGCCGAGGAGCTCAGCCGCGCCGACGCCGTCCTGGCCGAGGCCGAGACCGCCCGCTTCCAGATCGCCGACGTCACCGGGTGGCAGGGCCTGGTGGTCGCCGACGCGGTCACCTTCGGCCCCGTGGTCGCCCTGGCGCCCGACGCCTACAACCGCTCCGGCCTGCTGGAGGCGAAGGACGGTGTCTACGCCTGGCTGGACGACGTCGACACCTCCGCCATGAACGAGGAGGAGGTCGCCGCCTTCGCCGGGCTGCGGCCGGCGTGGGACGACTACTTCCGGTGGGACGACCAGGTCGTCACGTGGCTGTCGTCGGGCACGACCGAGGGCTACCGCACCGCGCTGGAGAGCATCAACGGCGGCGAGGCCGGCGAGGGCTACGGCGCCGTGCTCGACCTGGCCGACCGCATGCAGGCCTCGGCGACCGAGCGGGCCGCGCAGCTGCGCGTCGAGCAGGACTCCGCGCAGACCCGCGCCACCGTGCTGCTGAGCGTCGTGGGGCTGGCCGCGCTCGTCCTCGCCGGGCTGTGCGCGGTGCTGGTCGGGCGGTCCGTCGTCCGGCCGCTGCGCCGGGTGCAGGTGGTGGCGGCCCGCCTGGCCGCCGGTGACCTCACGGCGCGGACCGGCATCGAGCAGGGCGACGAGGTCGGTGACCTGGCCCGCGCGCTCGACGCCGCCCAGGACGAGCTGCGCGCGGTGATGGCCGCGGTGGTGGCCTCGGCGGACGCGGTCGCGGCCTCCAGCGAGGAGCTGTCGGCGTCCTCGGCGCAGATCTCGGCCTCGGCCGAGGAGACCTCGGCGCAGTCCGGCGTCGTGGCCGGCGCGGCCGAGGAGGTCAGCCGGAACGTGCAGACGGTCGCCGCGGGCGCCGAGCAGATGGGCGCGTCGATCCGGGAGATCGCCACCAACGCCGCCGAGGCCAGCGCCGTCGCGGCCCGGGCGGTCACGGCCGCGGAGACCACCACCGCCACCGTGGCGAAGCTCGGGGAGTCCTCCGCCGAGATCGGCAACGTGGTCAAGGTGATCACGAGCATCGCGGAGCAGACCAACCTGCTGGCGCTGAACGCCACCATCGAGGCGGCGCGGGCCGGGGAGGCCGGCAAGGGCTTCGCGGTGGTGGCCAACGAGGTCAAGGAGCTGGCGCAGGAGACGGCGAAGGCGACCGAGGACATCGCCCGCCGGGTGCAGGCCATCCAGGGCGACACCACCGCCGCGGTGGCCGCGATCGGGGAGATCTCCCAGATCGTCGCGCAGATCTCCGACCGGCAGACCACCATCGCCTCCGCGGTGGAGGAGCAGACCGCGACCACCAACGAGATGAGCCGGTCGGTGTCCGAGGCGGCGCAGGGCTCGGGGCAGATCGCGGACAACATCTCCGGGGTCTCGGCCGCGGCGGACTCCACCACCCAGGCGCTGACCCAGACGCGCACCGCCGTCGACGAGCTCTCCCGCATGGCCGCCGAGCTCAGGGCGAGCGTCGGCCGTTTCACGCACTGACCCGTGTGACCCGGCCGCCGGGAATGGCCGTCCGTCCCGGCAACCGGTGACCACGGACCCGTCCGGAGCCATTTCCTCGACAATGGCTCCGAGCACGGTCGTCCGCCCCCGCCCCGACCGGCGGAAATGGCCATATCCGCCGTTGAAGAGCTCGGCCGGCAGCGCGGATGCCCTTGTCGACTTGGGCATCTGTGCTGCTCGTCCAAGTCGTACCGCTTGTCGACTTGCTGCCGGAAATGGTCCCGGCGTTGCCCGCCGCAACCAATAACGGCCGTGTTCGGATCGTTACCGACACGCCATTTCCGGACGACGCGAGTTCCTTTCCGGATCCGTCACTCTCCTACCCCGAGAGCGCCCGCTTCTTCACCACCGGCCACCCCGAGAACCCAGGAGCAGTCCCCATGAGCACGCAACGCGCCGGCCGCACCGGCGGCTGGTTCGCCGACCGCCCCGTCGGCGTCAAGATCGGCGCCGCCGTCGCCGTCCTCGCGCTGGTCGCCGTCGCGATGACCGTCCTCGCCGTCAACCGGCTGTCGGCGGTCCAGGACGCGGCCGCCCGGATCAACGACAACGTCGTCCGGCTGTCCGACCTGGCCAACATCCAGCGCTCCTGGCAGGGCGACCGGTCGCGCTACAACACGTACCCGATCGCGGACGCGCAGCAGCGCGCCGCCCTGCGGGCCGACCTGGCCGAGCGCCGCGAGACCATCGACGGCCAGCTCGACGCCTACGCCGCCGTGACGGTCAACAGGGAGGCGTTCGAGGAGTTCCGCGGCACCGTCGAGGACTACTACACGATCGCCGACACCCAGCTGCTGCCCGCGGCCGACGCCGGCAACCTCGCCGTGGCGGCCGCCGTCATCACCGGCCCGCTGCAGGACCGCTCCGACGTGCTCATGGACCAGTACAACGCCATGCAGGAGCGGCGGGTCGCCGCCGGCCAGGCCGACACCGACGACGCCGTCGGCATCGTCTCCTCGGCCACCACCACCCTGTGGGTCTCCCTGGCGCTGGGCACGCTGGTCGCGGGCGGGCTGACCGTCCTCGTGGTCCGGCGGCTCGTGGGCACCGTCCGCTCGGTGCAGCACTCGGTCGAGGCCCTGGCCGCCGGCGATCTCACCGTCACCCCCGAGGTGCGCGGGCGCGACGAGCTCGGCCGCATGGCCGCCGCCCTCGGCGAGGCCCAGGAGAACCTGCGCGCGGTGATGTCGGCCGTGGTCGCCTCGGCGGACGCGGTCGCGGCCTCCAGCGAGGAGCTGTCGGCGTCCTCGGCGCAGATCTCGGCCTCGGCCGAGGAGACCTCGGCGCAGTCCGGCGTCGTGGCCGGCGCGGCCGAGGAGGTCAGCCGGAACGTGCAGACGGTCGCCGCGGGCGCGGAGCAGATGGGCGCCTCCATCCGGGAGATCGCCACCAACGCCGCCGAGGCGTCGGCGGTGGCCGCCCGCGCGGTGACCGCGGCGGAGACCACGACGGCGACGGTGGCCAAGCTGGGCGACTCGTCGGCCGAGATCGGCAACGTGGTCAAGGTGATCACGAGCATCGCGGAGCAGACGAACCTGCTGGCGCTGAACGCCACCATCGAGGCGGCGCGGGCCGGGGAGGCCGGCAAGGGCTTCGCGGTGGTGGCCAACGAGGTCAAGGAGCTGGCGCAGGAGACGGCGAAGGCGACCGAGGACATCGCCCGCCGGGTGCAGGCCATCCAGGGCGACACCACCGCCGCGGTGGCCGCGATCGGGGAGATCAGCTCGATCGTCGCGCAGATCTCCGACCGGCAGACCACCATCGCCTCCGCGGTGGAGGAGCAGACCGCGACCACCAACGAGATGAGCCGGTCGGTGTCCGAGGCGGCGCAGGGCTCGGGGCAGATCGCGGACAACATCTCCGGGGTCTCGGCCGCGGCGGACTCCACCACCCAGGCGCTGACCCAGACGCGCACCGCCGTCGACGAGCTCTCCCGCATGGCCGCCGACCTGCGCACCAGCGTCGCCCGCTTCACGTACTGAGAGGGCCGCCCCTGCCCCCACCGCCCGCACGCCCGCGGCGGGGCCCGGCAGGGGGGCCACCTCCCGCGGCCGGCCTCCGGGGCCGGCCGCGGGAGGCGCCCCGACACCCCCGCGGCCGCCCGGCGCTCACCTTGAGTCCGACGGCGGGCCGCCGAAGACCATCCGGGGACGGATCCGTCCCCTGCACGCGAGAGAGAAGGCAACGGTGGACGGTCTGGACGACATCGTCGAGGAGTTCCTCGTCGAGAGCCACGAGAACCTCGACCAGCTCGACACGGACCTGGTCGCCCTCGAGCAGGAGCCCGACTCCCGCGAGCGGCTCTCGAGCATCTTCCGCACCATCCACACGATCAAGGGCACCAGCGGCTTCCTCGCCTTCGGCCGGCTCGAGGAGGTCACCCACGTCGGGGAGAACATGCTCTCCCGGCTGCGGGACGGCGTCCTCGCGCTGACCCCCGAGCGCACCAGCGTGCTGCTGCGGATGGTCGACACCGTCCGCTCGCTGCTCGCCTCCATCGAGGCCACCGGCGGCGAGGGCGGCGTGGACGTCTCCGCCGTCGTCGCTGAGATCAGTGCGGCCATGGAGGACTCCCCCGCCCCCGCGCCCGTCGCCGCCCCCGCGCCCGTCGCCGCCCCCGCCGCCGTCGCCGGGGCGCCCGCCGAGGTCGCCCCGGAGATCGCCCCGGAGATCGCTCCGGAGGCCGCCGCGGAGGTCGTCGCGGCCGCCGAGGCCGTGGTCGAGGCGGCCACCGAGGCGGAGCCCGAGCTCGAGCCCGTCCACGACGAGGTGCACGACGAGCACCACGACGAGGTGCACGACGACCACGCCGACGGCGGCCTGCCGGCCGGGGCCGCCCGCCCCGAGGGCCAGGGTGCTCAGCAGCGCCGCGCCGTCGCCGACTCGACCATCCGCGTCGACGTCGACCTGCTCGACTCGCTGATGCTGCTGGTCGGCGAGCTGGTGCTGACCCGCAACCAGATCGTCCAGTACGTGGGCCGCTCCACCGACACCGACCTGGTGCGCGCCTCGCAGCGGCTCAACCTCATCGCCAGCGAGCTGCAGGAGGGCGTCATGAAGACGCGCATGCAGCCGATCGACCACATCTGGTCCAAGCTGCCGCGCGTCGTCCGCGACCTCGGCATCCAGTGCGGCAAGAGCGTTCGCCTGGAGATGGAGGGCCGGGACACCGAGCTGGACAAGACGCTGCTCGAGGCGGTCAAGGACCCGCTGACCCACCTGGTCCGCAACTCCGTCGACCACGGCATCGAGGCCCCCGACCGCCGCCGCGCCGCCGGCAAGCCCGCCGAGGGCGTGCTCACCCTGCGCGCCAAGCACGAGAGCGGGCAGGTCGTCGTCGAGGTCGCCGACGACGGCGCCGGCATCGACCCGGTCAAGGTCGGTGCCAAGGCCGTCGAGCGCGGCCTCGTCACCGCCGACCAGCTGGCGCGGATGAGCCCGGCCGACGTCTTCCAGCTCATCTTCCTGCCGGGCTTCTCCACGGCCGCCGCGGTCACCAACGTCTCCGGCCGCGGCGTCGGCATGGACGTCGTCAAGACCAACATCGAGGCGATCGGCGGCACGATCGAGGTCGAGTCCGAGCCCGGCCGCGGCACCGTCTGCCGGCTGCGCATCCCGCTGACCCTGGCGATCGTCCCGGCGCTGACCGTGGAGTGCGCCGGCGACCGCTACGCCATCCCGCAGATCAGCCTGCAGGAGCTGGTCAGCCTCGACGCCGAGAAGGCGGCCAACGCCGTCGAGGAGGTCGGCGGCGCACCGGTCTACCGGCTGCGCGGCGAGCTGCTCCCCCTCGTCCGGCTCACCGACGTCCTCGGCCTCGCTTCTGACCGGCACGACGGCCACGTCGTCATCGCGGTCCTGCGGTCGGAGGGCCGGCGCTTCGGCCTCGTCGTCGACCGGGTCATCAACACCGAGGAGATCGTGGTCAAGGCCGTCGGCGGCCAGCTCAAGGCGATCGGCCTCTACTCCGGCGCGACCGTCCTCGGCGACGGCGCGGTGGCGCTCATCCTCGACGTCCAGGCCCTGGCCCGCCGCGCGCTGCGCACCGAGAGCAGCGAGCGGCAGGAGGCCCGCGGGGCGGCCGCCGCCGGCACCGGCGGCGGCGAGACCGAGCGCCAGCGCATGCTGCTGGCCGCGATCGGCGAGGGGCGCCGCGTGGCGATCCCGCTGGACACCGTCACCCGCCTCGAGCAGGTGCGCGCCGAGGCCGTCGAGCGGGTCGGCAACCGGGAGGTCGTGCAGTACCGGGGCGCGATCCTGCCGATCGTCCGGCTCGACCGGCACCTGGGCGCCTACGGCACGAGCGAGCGCGAGGTGCTCGAGGTCATCGTCTACAGCGACCACGGCCGCAGCGTCGCGATCGTCGTCGAGGAGATCCTCGACATCGTCGACGGCGGCGCCGCCGTCCGCAGCGACATCGACGACATGGGCCTGCTCGGCTCCGCCGTCCTCGGCGACAAGGTGACCGAGCTGCTCGACGTCCGCGCCGCGATCCTCGCGGCCGACCCGGCGTTCTACGCCACCGACGACCACTCCCCCGCGTCCGCTCTGCTGGAGGTCTGACGTGACCATCGAGACCGCCACCCGCGCCACCAGCGGGCAGCTGGCCACCTTCCGGCTCGACGGCGACCTGTACGGCGTCGAGGTGGAGCACGTGCAGGAGGTGCTGCGCAGCCAGAAGCTGACCCGGGTGCCGCTGGCCCCGCCGGCCGTCGCCGGGCTGATCAACCTGCGCGGCCAGGTGGTCACCGCCATCGAGCTGCGCGAGCGGCTGGGCCGCCCGCCGCGGCCGGCCGGCACCGACGCCGTCGTCATCGTGGTGCGGCTGCACGGCGAGGCGGTGAGCCTGCTGGTCGACTCGATCGCCGACGTCGTCGACGTCGACGCGGCCGACTTCGAGGCCCCGCCGGACACCCTCGACGGGCAGGCCCGGGAGCTC
The DNA here is from genome assembly GCF_054050315.1 of Geodermatophilus sp. SYSU D00867. NCBI lineage: Bacteria > Bacillati > Actinomycetota > Actinomycetes > Geodermatophilales > Geodermatophilaceae > Geodermatophilus > Geodermatophilus sp. SYSU D00867. The sequence continues at coordinate 35,028 of NZ_JBJGZC010000005.1, forward strand.
ATCCGCGGCGCCTACAAGCTCGACGGGCAGCTGCTCCTGGCGCTCGACGTGCAGAAGGCGGTCGGCGCGTGACACAGCGTCACTGACGCCTCACCCGACCGGTTCCGACACGCGGCCGTCACCCCTCGCCCCTCCGGCGATCGGGTGACGGCCGCGTGGCGTTGCGGGGTGATCACCGCGAGCATGGGCTGACCGCCTGCTCGACGGCGGTGCCGTCGGAGGGGGAGACGTGCCGTACTCGCTGGTCAGTGCCGCGACGCTCGGGTTCGACCTGGTGCGGCTGCCCGCCGGCCGCGCCGTCGCCGACGTGCTGCTCACCGGGCTCACCGCCGGCCCCGCCGAGCTCACCGCGATCGCCGATGGTGCCCGCTCCCGCGGCGCCGACCGCGACCAGCGCACCGTCCTGGCCGTCCGCGCCCGCCGCGCCCGCGAGCTCGCCGCCGCGGTGCCCCAGCTGCGCTCCGTGTCCCCGGAGCCGGGGGAGGACCGCGCCGCCGTCCTGGTCGCCCAGCTCGAGCGCGGCACCATCGGCAACGCCGCGGCCCTGGAGCGGCTGCTGCGCGAGGACGTCCTCGGCCCCGAGCACGGTGCGTTCACCCAGGCCGACGACGACGTCCGCGAGCAGGCCGCCGAGGTCCTCGCCGACGCCGCGGTGGGGGAGTGGGCCGCCGACGTGCTGCCGCGGCTCGTGCACCGCGAGCTGGTGGCGCCGTTCCACGCCGCCGTCCCGGACGCCGGCACCCGCGGCGCGGACGCCGACCTCGGCCCGGCCACGCCCGAGCTGGGCTCGCTGCTGGCCACCTTCGCCGGCCTGGACGCCCGCGGCCGCGAGCGCTGGCGGGCCGCCGTCGACGAGGGCCGCGCCACCCGGCGCCCGTGGGCGGCCGCCATGCACGAGGCCGCGTGGGCCGCGCACGTCTCCGGCCGCACCCGGACGCTCGCCACCGCCCAGCTGCTCGCCGTCCGCGCGTTCGCCGACGGCGGCCTCGACGCCCACGACGGCGCCACGGGCTCGTGGAACGCCCTCGCGGGCGTCGTCCAGGCGCTGACGATGGGCGACCTGCTCGACGCGAGCGCCCTGGGCGTGCTGCTCGCCCCCTGGCACCGCGCCACCGGCCGCTGAGCCGCGCGGGCGCCCGACCGCCCGCCGTCTCCCGGTCGATCACCGAGTCGCCGCCGGCACGGGGTGACACGCCGCCGGGAGCGGCGACGAGCCGAGGGTCGACCCGCCGATCCCCGGGACCGCGCAGGTCGGGCGCGCGCCGGCTGCTCCCCGCCACCGGCACGCGGGTCGACAAGTCCCCGCGGGGCCCGTGGTCACCGCCCACCCCGTAACGGTTGCGCTGCCCGCGTCAACCCGGCGGGTGGGACGGCCGACAACTCCTGGGACAGGCGATGCGGGTGGGACGCCCGAGGACGTTCCGGAACAGCCCGGAGCTGACCTTGAGGCCCCCCGCCGCGCTGCCGAGACCCCGACGACGGCCCCCGCCGGCCGTCGTCGCCGGAGCAGGAGGACGTGTGGACCCGATCCGCGTGCTGGTGGTCGACGACTCGGTCGTCGTCCGCAAGATCGTGACCGACGTGCTGTCCTCCGACCCCGCCATCGAGGTCGTCGGCACGGCGGTCAACGGCAGGCTCGCGCTCGTCAAGCTGGACGCGCTCAAGCCCGACCTGGTCACGATGGACATCGAGATGCCGGAGATGAACGGCATCGAGGCGGTCCGCGCCATCCGGGCCCGCCGCGACCGGGTGCCGATCGTCATGTTCAGCACGCTCACCGAGCGCGGCGCCGCGGCGACCCTCGACGCCCTCTCCGCCGGCGCCAACGACTACGTCACCAAGCCGGCCAACGTCGGCAGCGTCGCGCAGTCGATGGAGAGCGTCCGCGAGCAGCTCATCCCGAAGATCAAGGCCCTCACCGGGCGCCCGGTCGGCCTCGGCGCGGCCCGCCCCGTGGCGGCCCCCGTCGCACCGCGCCCGCCGGCGCCGCGCAGCGCGCCGCACAAGGCGCCCGCGGTGCTGGTCATCGGCTCCTCCACCGGTGGCCCCGAGGCGCTGGCCCGGGTCCTCCCCGCGCTGCCGGCCGCCCTCCCGGTGCCGGTCCTGCTCGTGCAGCACATGCCGCCGGTCTTCACCCGCCAGTTCGCCCAGCGGCTGGACCGCCTCTCCGCGCTGCGCGTCGTCGAGGCCGTCGACGGCTCGCCGCTGCTGCCCGGCACCGTCCACCTGGCCCCCGGCGACCACCACCTCACCGTGCGCGGCACCGGCCGCGGCGCGACGACGGTCCTGTCGCAGGGCCCGCCGGAGAACTTCTGCCGGCCCGCCGTCGACCCGCTGTTCCGGAGCGCGGTGACCGCCTACGACGGCGCCGTCCTCGCCGTGGTGCTCACCGGCATGGGCTCCGACGGCCGCAGCGGCGCGGGTGCCGTCCGCGACGCCGGCGGCACCGTCGTCGTCCAGGACCAGGCCACCTCGGTCGTGTGGGGCATGCCCGGCGCCGTCGCCTCCGCCGGCCTCGCCGACGAGGTCCTCCCGCTCGACCGCGTCGCCGAGGCGATCACCCGCCACCTCGGCCGCGCCGTCCCCGGCATCCCGCCGCAGCCCGCCCCCCTGATCCACGCGACGGGAGCACCACGATGACCCTCACCGCCACCCGCTTCGACTGGGTGCGCCAGCTGGTGCACCGGGAGAGCGCGATCGTCCTCGCGCCGGGCAAGGAGTACCTCGTCGAGGCCCGCCTGCTCCCCCTGGCCCGCAGGATGGGGCTGACCGACGTCGACGCGTTCGTCGACTCCGTCCGCAGCCGCCCCCGCCCGGACGACACCCGCTCCATCGTCGAGGCGCTGACCACCAACGAGACCTCGTGGTTCCGCGACGGCGACCCGTTCACCGCCCTGACCTCGACCGTGCTGCCCTCGCTGCTGTCCGCCCGCGGTCCCGCCGAGCGGCTGCAGATCTGGTCGGCCGCCTGCTCCAGCGGCCAGGAGCCCTACACGGTCGCGATGCTGCTCGAGGACGCGCTGCCCAACGCCTCGGCGCGGGTCTCGATCACGGCCACCGACATCTCCCGCGAGATGGTGGAGCGCACCCGGGCCGGCCGGTTCAGCCAGCTCGAGGTGAACCGCGGCCTGCCCGCGCCGATGCTGGTCCGCCACTTCCAGCGGGCCGGCAGCGAGTGGGAGGTCGCCCCGGGCCTGCGCCGCATGGTCACCGCCCGGGAGTGCAACCTGGCCGCCCCGCTGCCGCGGATGGGCCCGTTCGACGTCGTCTACCTGCGCAACGTGCTCATCTACTTCGACCTGCCCACCAAGCAGGCGATCCTCCGCCGGGTGCGGGAGCTCATGCGCCCCGACGGCTGGCTGTTCCTCGGTGCCGCCGAGACCACCCTCGGCGTCGACGACTCCTGGAGCCGGGTCGTGCTCGGCCGCAGCTCCGCCTACCGCCCGCTGAAGGGGGCATGACCGTGCGTGCTCTGGTGATCGACGACTCCCGCGCCATGCGGCGCATCGTGACCGGGACCCTCGAGGGGTTCGGCTACGAGACCCGGCAGGCCGGCCACGGCCAGGAGGCGCTCGACGTCCTCCACGAGGGCTGGGTGCCCGACCTCTGCACGATCGACTGGAACATGCCGGTGATGGACGGCCTGCAGTTCGTCAACGCCGTCCGCGCCAACCCGGCCTGGCGCGCGGTGACGCTGATGATGGTCACCTCCGAGAGCGAGCACGGCCAGATCGTGCGCGCGCTGGCCGCCGGCGCCCACGAGTACGTCATCAAGCCGTTCACCGCCGACGCCATCCGCGACAAGCTCGCGCTGCTCGGCCTGCTCCCGCAGGAGGTCTCGCTGTGATCCGTCCGGACACCGGGCTGCGCCGCCGCGCGTCCGACCGCCCGCCGGCGGTCCGCGAGCTGATCGACGAGGCGACGGTCCAGGGGATCACCGAGCAGGCGTGGTGCGCGCTCGTCGGCGAGGACGAGGTGCTCGTCCCGCTGCCGGCGCCGCTGCCCGCGGACACGCGCAGCGCCTGGGTCGAGATCGTCGGCCCGTGGACCGGCGCCGTCGTGCTCACCTGCGGCCGGGGGACGGCGCAGGAGCTGACCCGGGCCCTGCTCCGCGAGCACGCCCCCGCCGCGCTCGAGGAGGAGGACGTCGACGACGCGCTGGGCGAGCTCGCCAACGTCGTCGGCGGGAACGTCAAGGCCGTCCTCCCCGGCCCGTCGGTGCTCGGCCTGCCCGAGACCGGCGACACCCCGCCTGCCGGCCGCGAGGCCGACACCTGCCGCGTCGCCGTCCTGTGGCGCGGTGAGCCCCTGACCGTCTCCGTGCAGTCGCACGCCGAGGAAGAGAACGAGGTGCCCCTGTGAAGATCCTGGTCGCCGACGACAGCCGCGTCATGCGGCAGATCGTCATCCGCACCCTGCGGCAGGCCGGCTACGACGACCACGACATCGTCGAGGCCGAGGACGGCCGCGACGCCTACGACAAGGTGCAGAGCGAGAGCCCCGACCTGGTCCTGTCGGACTGGAACATGCCCAACATGAGCGGCCTGGAGTGCCTGCAGGCGCTGCGCGGCTCGGGCTCGACCGTCCCGTTCGGCTTCGTGACCTCGGAGGGGTCGGCGGAGATGCGGGAGAAGGCCGCCGACGCCGGCGCGCTGTTCCTCATCGCCAAGCCGTTCACCGCGGACACCTTCACCGAGCACCTCGACGGGGTGCTCGCGTGACCGCGCCGCTGACCGTCGTCCTGCCCGACGCCAAGGCCGTCAAGGACATGCTGTCCGGCCTCGTCGGCAAGCCCGTCGCGGTGACGCCGGGCGCCCCGGTGACGCCGACCGAGAAGGACCCCGTCTCGGTGGCCGTCTACGTCAGCCCGACCATGGCCGTCAACGCGCTGTGCGTCATGGACCTGCCGCTGTCGGCCTGGACCGGCGGCGCGCTGGCCCTGCTGCCCCCGGGCGGCGTCCAGGACGTCGTGGAGGAGGACGGGGAGCTCACCGCCATGCTCACCGAGGCCCTGCACGAGGTCGTCAACGTCCTGTCGGCGCTGTTCAACGTGCCCGGTGCCCCGCACTCGAAGCTCTACCAGCTGTACGCGCCGGGCGACGACCTGCCGGGCGACGTCGCCGGCATGCTCGCCGCCTTCAACCGGCTCGACCTCGCCGTCGAGGTCCCCGGCTACGGCAAGGGCCGGCTGTCGCTGGTGGTCCCCTCCTGACCGACGGGCGCTCCCGGCCGGGACCCGGCCGGGAGCGCCCGCACCGGCCGCCCCGGGGCGGCGCAGGGACCGCCCTCCCCGCCGCCCCGGGCGCGCCCGCGTCCTCAGGAGGCGGTGGCCGCGCACTCCTCGAAGGTCGTCGGCAGGCAGGCCCACACGTGCTTGCAGCCGTCGTCGACGTACCAGCCGTGGGCCACCGACAGCCGGGCCACCAGGTAGAGACCCAGCCCGCCCTGCGCGGGGTCCCGGCCGACCGCGGGCGCCGGCATGGTGTCGGGGTCGCGGTCGCTCACGTCGAGCAGCCAGCCGCCGGAGCCGGCCACCACGGTCGCGACGACCGGCGAGACGCCGTGCCGCAGCGCGTTGGAGGCCAGCTCGTCGAAGGCCAGGATCATCCGGTCGGTGGCCGGGTCGTCGTCCCGCGGGAAGCCGACGCTGCTGAGGTGGTCGCGGAGGCCGGCCCGTGCGGCGGGCAGCTCGGCGAGGCCCCTCAGGTCCCGGCGCCACAACTCGCCGCGCCCGTCGGGCAGCGGGCGTAGCGGCCAGGTCAGTCGGCCCATGACCTCTTCTCCGTCGTCGTCCTGTTGCTCGGACGATGACTCGGTGCCCAGCCGGCCGGCGGCCCAACCCTGCCGGCGCCCACCTGCCTCCGCGGGGTGAGCCGGATCTCGGCTCAGCCCGCCCCGACGCGCACCGCGAGCAGCGCGACGTCGTCCTCGGGCGGGCCGGGCACCAGGCGGGCGAGCAGCTCGTCGCACAGCTGCGGCAGCGGCCGGCCGGCGAGCCCGGCCAGCACGTCGTGCAGGCGGGCGGTGTCCGCGTCGAGCGTGCTGCCGCGCCGCTCCACCAACCCGTCGGTGTGCAGCAGCACCGTCGTCCCCGGGACAAGGGCGACCGCCGACTCGCGCCGCTCGGCCGTCGCGTCCACGCCCAGCGCCAGGTCGCCGATCGGGTCGCCGTGGTCGAGCGCGACGACCCGGCCGCCGGGCAGCAGCAGCACCGGGGGCGGGTGCCCGGCGTTGGCCCACCGCAGCCGCCGGCCGCCGTCCTCCAGCCGGGCGACCGCGGCCGTGGCCAGCGTCTCCGGGTGCATGTCCGCCATGGCCTCGTCCAGGCCGTGCAGCACCTCCGCGGGACCGGCGCCGCGGGCGTGCGCGATCCCCCGCAGCAGGCCGCGCAGCTGGCCCATCGTCGCCGCGGCCGCGGTGTCGTGGCCGACGACGTCGCCGATCGCCACGACCGGGTCGCCGGTGGGGGAGGAGAAGGCGTCGTACCAGTCCCCGCCCACCCGGGCCGCCTCGGCCGCCGGCAGGTACCGCACGGCGACCTCCAGTCCGGGGAACGACGGCGGGTCGGTGAGCAGGCTGCGCTGCAGCGCCTCGGCCAGCTGGATCTGCCGGCTCTGCCGCCCGACCCGGTCCACCGCGCGGCCGGCCTGCACCGCGACCGCCCGCGCGGTGGCGAGGTCGGCCTCGCCCAGCGTGCGGCCGGCGTCGAGGTAGAGGGTGAGCACGCCGACGGTCCGCGACTCGGCGGGCAGGGGGAGGACCACCACCGACTCCGCGCGCAGGCCGCGCAGCATCTCGCGCGCGTCCTCGTCGGTCATGTCCTCCAGGACGTCGGCGACGCAGGTGGTCAGCGGCGTGCCCGCGCGCAGTGCCTGCGCCACGGGGGAGGACGGCGACATGCGCTCCAGCCGCACCCGGGTGTAGCGGGCCAGCAGCTCGCGGCGCTCGGGGTCGGCGTGCCAGGAGCCGACGTCGCGGGCGCGGCCCTCCCGGTCGACGACGGTGACCACGCAGCCATCGGTCAGCACCGGCACCACCAGCCGCGCCAGCCGGCCCAGCGCCGAGACGCCGTCGAGCGCGCCGGAGAGCTCCCCGCTGACCCGCACCAACAGGGTCGCGCGGGCCGCGGCGCGGTCGGCCTGCTCCTGCACCGCGCGCCGGGCGGTGACGTCGGTGACCGTCACCGCGAGCCCCTCGGGCCCGGGCAGGGCCCGCACCTCGTACCAGCCGTCCCCGGCGGCGACGGTCACCGGCTCGCCGGTGGCGGCGGCCTCGGAGCAGGCCTGGGCCAGGACGTGGCCGGTGGCGCCGGGCACGCCGTCGTCCAGCGGCCGGCCGGTCAGCCCGGCGGCGGTGCCGCCCAACAGCCGCGCTGCGGCGGCGTTGAGCCAGGCCAGCCGGCCGGCCGGGTCGAGCGCCAGGACGGCGGCCGGCAGGCGGTCCGCCAGGGCGGCGAGGGCCGCGGGGTCGGGCAGCCGGCAGGCGAGGGGCACGGTCGCCCGGTGCTGCGCGTCCTGCCGCCACCCCGCTCCCGGACCGGCGGGCGGGGCCGGCAGCGGATCGGCCATGCCCGCACCTCCTCGCCGGCCGTCCGCACCGGCGGACGGGTGCCGGACGCCACGGGCCGGCCCCGATCGTTCCGCGCCCGGGCCGCGCTGCCAACGGGTCCGCGCCGGACCGTTCCCCACGACGAGGGACCGCAGGCGGGCCGGCCGCCGGGGATGGGGCAGCATGGCCCCATGACCCCGGACGGCGCCGCTCCGCCGCCCCGTGACCTGCTCGTCCAGGCCGTGGAGGGCATGGACCGGCCGCTGTTCGTCCTCGACGACGACTGGCGGTTCCGCTACGTCAACCCGGCCGGGGCCGCGGTCCTCGAGCGCACCGTCGCGGGGCTGCAGGGCCGGGGCATCTGGGAGGAGTTCCCGGAGGCGGTCGGGGGACCGTTCGAGGAGCTGTACCGGCACGTCCGCGAGACCGGCGAGTCCGGCACCACCGAGGCGTTCTTCCCCCCGCTGGGGCGGTGGTTCCGCGCCGACGCGTTCCTCACCGGGGCCGGCCTGGTGGTCACCTACGACGACGTCACGCAGCGCCGGCGCACCGAGGAGGAGCGCGCCGCGGCCGTCGCGGCCCGCGAGTCCGCCGCCGCGGAGGCGGCCGCGGCCGCGGCGCGGGCCGAGGTGTCGGCCCGCCACCTGGTGCTGCTCGGCGACATCAGCCAGGCGATGACGTCGACCACCGACGTCGACGAGGCCGTCGCCCGGTTCGCGGACCTGGTCGTGCCCCTGCTGGCCGACTGGTGCCTGGTCAGCGTCGTCGACCCCGACGGCACCCGCCGCGACGTCGGCCGCGCGCACAGCGACCCGGCGATGGTGCCGGCGATGCACCGCTACGCCGACCTGCGGGTGCGCAGCAACCGGCCCAACGCCCCGGTGCCCACGGCGCTGGCCAGCGGGCGGCCGGTGGTCCTCCCGCAGGTCACCGACGACGACGTCCGGGTGATGGTCGCCGACGAGGCCAGCCGCGAGGCGCTGGCGCCGCTGCGGGTGTCCGCCGTCGCCACCTTCCCGCTGCTCGCCCGCGGCGAGGTGTTCGGCGCGTTCACGCTGGTCAACGAGCCCGAGCGGGGCCCGCACACCGACGCCGAGCTGCGCACCGCCGAGATCGCCTCCCGGCGGGCCGCGCTGGCCCTGGACAACGCCCGGCTGGCCAGCGCCGCCCAGCAGGTGGCCGAGCGGATGCAGCACAGTCTGCTGTCCCCGCCGGTGCAGCCCGACCACCTCGAGCTCGCCGTCCGCTACCGGCCCGCCACCCGCGGGGTGTCCATCGGCGGTGACTGGTACGACGCGTTCCTGCAGCCCGACGGCGACACCGTGCTGGTGATCGGCGACGTCATGGGCCACGACATCGAGGCCGCCGCGGCCATGGGGCAGGTCAAGACGCTGGTCCGCGCCATCGCCTTCGACCGGCTGGAGGAGCCCGCGGGGGTGCTGCGGCGGGTCGACCACGCCCTGGTCGGCCTCGCCGTGCCCGCGATGGCCACCGCGCTGGTGTGCCGGGTCGAGCAGACCCCGGCCGAGGCGGCCGTGGGACTGCGCCGGCTGCGCTGGGCCACGGCCGGCCACCCCGAGCCGATGCTGCTGCTGCCCGACGGGACCGTCCGCGACCTCTCCGCGCCGGTCGGCCCGCCGCTGGGCATCGGCTGGCGCGGCCCCCGCGCCGACGGGCACGACGTCATCCCGGCGGACAGCACGCTGCTGCTGTTCACCGACGGGCTGTTCGAGCGGCGTGGCGTGCCGCTCGACGAGAGCCGCGAGGAGCTCCGCCGGCTGGTCGAGGCCGCGGCCGGCTCGTCGCTGGCCGACCTGTGCGACGGGCTGCTGGCCAGCATGCTCGGCGACGGCGCCGAGGACGACGTCGCGGTGCTCGCCGTCCGGGCGCACCCGGTGGGCGGGGAGCGCCCGGCCGAGGCCGGGCCCGAGGTGCTGCCCCCGCTGCTCGGCCACCCCGCCTGATCAGGTCCGGGCGGCGGCCGCCCGGACCTCGTCCGCGATCGCCGCGACGCCCTCCTCGGCCCACAGCACCGAGTAGTGGTTGGTGCCGGGCACCTCGCGCGCGGTGATGCCGGCCGGCTCCAGCCCGAGCGAGGCCAGGCGCACCTCGTCGTAGAGGCCGGGCGTCTGGTCGAGCAGGCCGCGCGTGGCCCACAGCAGGGTGGCGGGCACCGGCAGGGCGGTGGTGGCCTCCAGCACGCGCTCGTTGAGCAGCACGTCCCCGCCGTCGACGCGGACCGCCTCGGGCACGCAGGCGCTGCGCAGCGGCGGCCCGCCGGGGGCGAGGTCGCGGGCGAGGTAGGCGGCCACCGAGGGCACGTCCACCCACGGGCCCACGGCGGGGTGCCGCGCCCAGAACGCGCGCACGGCGGCGACGTCGGGGAACGACGTCGACAGCCGGTCCAGCGACGGGCCCAGGACGGCGGAGAGCATCGCGTCGACGTCGGCGCCCGGGGGCTGGGCGAGGGCCAGCCCGCCGTCGACCAGGACCAGCCCGTGCACCTCGTCGCGGGCCGGGCCGGCCGCGGCCATCGCGGCCACGAACGCACCCATCGAGTGGCCGACGACCACCGTGGCGTCGGCTCCGGCGTCGTCGTCGGCGCCGAACCGGTCGAGCAGGGTGGCGACGTCCCGGGCGTGCCGCTCCAGGCCGTAGGGGCCGGGCAGCCCGGCCGAGCCGGCCCGCCCGCGCAGGTCGGGGGCGACGACCTCGAACTCGCCGGCCAGCGCGGCCGCCACGCGGGCCCAGGCCATCGCGTTGGCGGTGATGCCGTGGACCAGCACGGCGATGGGGGAGCCGGGGGCGTCGGCGGCCCAGTGCAGGGCGGACAGCTCGCCGCCGTCGACGGGGACGCTGATCTGGACGGGGTCGCGTGCCTCTGCCACGGACCCACCCTGCCCGCTCACGCGCCGAGCCGCTCGATCGCGAAGGCGACGAGGAACCCCGCGGTGGTGATCAGACCGGTCCAGGTGCGGGTCCGCTCGAAGGCCTCCGGGATCATCGTGTCGGCGATCATCGTGAGGATGGCGCCGGCCGCGACGGCGGTGATGACGGCGATGACCTCGGGCGGGGCGCTGCCCAGGGCGGCGTACCCGACCAGCGCGGCCAGGCCGCTGGCCACCGCGATGCCGCCCCAGAGCCCGAAGACGTAGCCGGCCGGCCGTCCGCCGGCCTTCATGCCGGCGGCACTGGACAGGCCCTCGGGCACGTTGGAGATGACGACCGCCGCCAGGACCGGCGCGCTCACCGCGCCGCCGCCGAGCAGGCCGAGCCCCAGGACGACCGACTCCGGGACGCCGTCGAGCAGCGCGCCGACGGCGATCGCCGCGCCGCTGCCGCCCTGCTCGCCCTCCGACGGCTGCTGCTCGCTCCCCGCCCCGCCCGACCGCTTGCGGTGCCGGGCGCCTCGCCGGGCCAGCGCCGCGTTCGCGGCGAGGTAGGCGACCGCGCCGCCGAGGAAGCCGATCGCGGTGGGACCCAGCCCGCCGGTGTCGGCGGCCTCCTCCACCAGGTCGAAGGCGACGGCGGAGATGAGCACCCCCGAGCCGAACGCCATGACCGAGGCGATCACCGCCTGCGGCACCCGCACGAACCAGGCGACCAGCGCCCCGAGCACCAGGGCGGCGCCGCCTAGCAGACCCCACAGACCGGCTTCGACGACGTCGGGCACGGGACGCTCCTGCCCCCGGTTGCGCGCAGCAACCGTCCGGGCGGCAGAAGCGGCCGCCCCTGCCGCATCCGACCGGCCCGCGGGGAGGGCTGCGCCCCTACCGTGGCCGTGCGGGGGGACGGCTCCGGGGAGGCCCCGTGTCCGGGACGACGCAGACCCTCCGCCCGCGCACCGTGACCCTCCCGGGCGGGCTGCGGCTGGAGACCGTGGAGCAGGGGGACCCCGGCGGGCCGGTCGTCGTCCTCGTCCACGGCTGGCCCGACTCCTGGTTCTCCTGGAGCCGCGTCCTCGCGCACCTGGACCCGCGGCTGCACGTCGTCGCCTACAGCCAGCGCGGGTTCGGCGGGTCCGACCACCCGCGGGCCGGCTACGCGGTGGACCGGCTCGCCGAGGACCTGGTGGCCCTGTGCGAGGTGCTCGGGATCGGGCGCGCGCACCTGGTGGGCCACTCCCACGGCAGCTTCGTGGTGCGGCGGGCGGCGGAGGAGCACCCCGGGCTGGTCGACCGGATGGTGCTCGTCGACTCGGCCGACCGGGTGGGCGGGCGGCTGGCCGCGGAGGTGCGGGCGGCGATCGCCGACCTGCCCGACGACGTCCCCGAGGGCTTCGTGCGGGAGTTCGCCGCGAGCGCGGTGTACCGGCCGGTGGAGCCGGCGTTCTTCGACGCACTGGTCGCGGAGGGCCGCCGGGCGCCGGGGTGGGTCTACCGGGACGCCTGGGAGGAGATGGTGGCCGTCGACGACCGCGACCGGCTCGGGGCCGTGACCGCGCCGACGCTGCTGGTGTGGGGCGACCGGGACGCGCTGTTCGACCGCGGGCAGCAGGACCGGCTCCTGGCCGCGCTCCCCGACGCCCGGCTGCTCGTCCACGAGGGCACCGGCCACTGCCCGAACTGGGAGTGCCCGCGGGCCCTCGCCGCCGACCTGGACGCCTTCCTCCTGCCAGGCCGACGCGACACCCGGGCCGCTAGTCCGGGTGGCGCAGGAGGTAGCGGCCGAAGTGGGGGACGGTGAAGGCGATCTGCCCCCGCTCGGCGGAGTAGACCAGCCCCTTCTTGATCAGCGAGTCGCGCGCCGGCGACAGCGACGCCGGCTTGCGGCCCAGCGTCGCGGCCACCTCCGACGTCGCCACCGGGGCGCCGGCCGGACCCCCGAGCTCGGCCATCGCGTGCATGTACTCGCGCTCGGCCGGGGTGGCGCGGTCGTACCGGGAGCCGAAGAACCCGACCGCCAGCTCGGCCTCGGCGACCGGCGCGGCCATCGCGACGTCGTCGGCGGTGATGGGGGAGGCCGCCGCGACGTCCCAGGTGACCTTGCCGTAGGCCTGCACGAAGTACGGGTAGCCGTCGGCGGCCGCGTAGAGGGCGTCGAGGGCGGCCGGCTCGAAGGTGACCTCCTCGCGCTCGGCGGGCGCCAGCAGCGCGCGGTCGGCGGCGGGCCGGTCCAGCCGGTCGATGCGCAGGTAGCGGAACAGGCGCTCGGAGTAGCTCTTCGACGCCGACAGCACCGCCGGCAGGTGCGGGAGGCCGGCGCCGACGACGATCAGCGGCGCGCCCTGCTGCGACAGCTCGTGGCAGGCCGCGCAGATGGCCGAGACGTCGGGGGCCTGCACGTCCTGCATCTCGTCGATGAACAGCGCGACGCCCCTGCCGACGTCCGCGGCCAGCCCGGCGGCGTCGCTGAGCAGCTCGACCAGGTCGATCTCCATGTCGCCGGAGTCGGCCCGGCCGGTGGTGGCGGGCACGTCGATGCCCGGCTGCCAGCGGTCCCGCAGCTTCGCGTCGGACGGGGCCAGCCGCTGGGCGAAGGCCTTCAGCGTCCCGAGGACGGCGTCCATCGACTCCTGGTCGGGGTGGCGCAGCTCGCGCAGGGCCATGTGCAGCGCCGAGGAGACCGGCCGGCGCAGCGACTGGTCCGGTCGCGCCTCGATCTTGCCGGTGCCCCAGCCGCGGCCGATCGCCGCCGACCGCAGCTGGTTGAGCAGCACCGTCTTGCCCACGCCGCGCAGCCCGGTGAGCACCAGCGACCGCTCGGGCCGGCCGCGGGCGATCCGCTCCAGGACGACGTCGAAGGCCGACAGCTCGTCGTCGCGGCCGGCGAGCTCCGGCGGGCGCTGCCCCGCGCCGGGGGCGTAGGGGTTCCGGACGGGGTCCACGTCGAGCACCGTATGGCCCCGTCTAGCCCCCGCCGTAGAGATCGGTAGAACGGGCTAGGGCGTGTCGCCCAGCGAGCGCAGGTGCGCCGCGAGCACCTCCCGGGCCCGGTCCGGCGGGAGCGTGGACGGCCGGGTCACGGCGTGCACGGCCAGGCCGTCGAGGACCGCGTACAGCCGTTCGGCCTCCAGGTCGGGGTCCAGGTCGGGGCGGGCCTCCCCGGCCGCGACCAGGGCCTGCACGGCGTGGGCGCAGAAGGCGCGCAGGTCGGCGGCCGACCGGTCGCGCAGCTCGGCCAGGCGGGGGTCGACCAGGGCGCGCGCGGTGAGCGCCAGCCAGACCTCCGTCTCGGCGCGCCGTTCCTCGTCGAGGGGGAGGGTCTCCTCCAGCACCCGCAGCAGGCTCGGCACCAGGGGCCCGCCGGCGGCCGCGACCGCCTCCGCCCGTTCCCGGGCGCGCTCGATCACGAGGGTCATCGCGAAGTGCAGGAGCTCGTCCTGGGTGGCGAACCAGTGCCGCAGCGAGCCCGTCGACGTGCCGGCCTCCCGGGCGACGTTGCGCACCGAGGCGCCCGAGACGCCGTCGCGCCGGATGACCCGCCAGACGGCCTCGGCCAGCTGCCTCCGGCGCACGGTGGCGTCGACGGTCCTGGGCACGGCCTCGTTCTAGCACGACTGTGCTACGTTGGCAGAACAGCACAGGTGTGCTGCCAAGACACCGGAGGAGCCGTGGACGTCGCCCTGTTGCTGCCACTGGCCGGCCTGGCCCTGGTGGACAGCACCAGCGTCGGCACGCTCGTCCTCCCGCTGTGGCTGCTGCTGGCCCCCGGCCGGGTCCGGGTGGCCAGGGTGCTGCTCTTCCTCGGCACGGTGGCCGGCGCGTACCTGCTGCTCGGGATCGCGCTCGTCCTCGGTGCCGGGGTGCTGCTGGAACCGCTCGGCGCAGCCCTGGAGAGCACGGCCGGCCGCGTCGCCGAACTCGCCGTGGGGGCCGTCCTGGTCCTGCTCGGGCTGACCGTGGAGCCGTGGACGCGGGAGGGCAAGGAGCGGCGGCGCGCTGCGCGGGCGGCCCGGGGACCGGGGCGGCTGGGCCGGTGGCGCGACCGGACCCGGGGCGACGGCCCGCCCGGAGCGGTCGTCGTCCTCGCCGTCACCGCGGTGGGGATCGAGGCGGCCTCGATGCTGCCCTACCTCGCCGCGATCGCCCTGCTCGTGACGTCGGCACCGGGTCCGGCGGCGACGCTGGCCCTGCTCGCGGGCTACTGCCTGCTCATGGTCCTGCCGGCGCTGGTCCTGCTGGCCCTCCGCACGGCGCTGCACGACCGGCTCACGCCCGTCCTGGCCCGGATCGAGGGCCGGCTGTCGCGCACCTCGGGTGAGGTGGTGGCCTGGGTGCTGTTCCTGCTCGGCCTCTACCTGCTCGCCGACGCCCTGCCGCTCACCTGACGACGTCGGCCGGGGGCTGGACTTCCGGCACCTGCGCGGGCCAGGGTCGGGCACATGGGGACCCACACGGAGACCGAGGTGCAGACCGAGCTCCTCGCCCTGGAGCGGCGGGGCTGGGACGCCCTGTGCGACGCGACCGGCGGGGACTTCTACGGCGAGGTGATGGCCGACGACGGCCTGATGGTGCTCGCGGACGGGGCGGTGATGGACCGCGCCGCCGTCGTCGCCGCCCTGGGCGCCTCCCCGCCGTGGCTGCGCTACGAACTGGGCGACGTCCGGCTGGTGCGCGCCGGCGCGGACGCGGCGGCGCTGGTCTACACCGGCCGGGCCTGGCGGCACGAGCAGGAGCCGCCGTTCACCGGGGCGATGAGCAGCCTCTACGTCCGCGACGGCGACCGCTGGCGGCTCGCGCTCTACACGCAGACGCCCGCGCGCTGACCGCCGGTCAGCCGCCGCCGGCCTCGCCGCGGACCTGGGCGGCCCGCGTCTCGGCCCGCTCGGCCGCGCGCAGGTGCTCGTCCCTGCCGCCGGTGCCGAGCTCGGCCAGCCGGCGGTGCACCGACGCGATCTCCAGCAGCTTCGACGCGGCGTTGTAGACCGCGCTCTCGACGGCCTGGCGCTGCGCCTCGAGCAGGCTCTGCGCCGACCACGAGTGGCCGACGTGGCAGGTCCAGCTCACCGACCCGTCGGCGGCGTTCTCGAACATGCCGCCCTGGCACTCGGGGCAGCCGAGGGCCGCGGGGACACCCAGGTCGGTCTCGGCTGTCGGTCCGCCGGCCATCTGCGGACTCCTCTCGTCGGACGGGGCGCCGGCGGTGGGCGCCGGGGGAGCAGGGCTGCCGACCAGCTCGGCGACCAGCGGCCCCAGCTCGGCGGCGGGGGCCGCGCGGGCCCGGCGCACGACGGCCAGCGCCGCCCGGGGCATGGCGGACACCCGCGCCTCACGGGGGTCCTGCACCAGCACGCGGCCGTCCTGCGCCGCGACGGCGGCCGCCCCGAGGGCGCCGTCGTCGAGCGCGCCGGACAGGACGACGGCGACCACGCCGGCGCCGTGGGACAGCGCGGCGCTGCGGAACAGCACGTCGACGGCCGGCCGCTGCCGGTTGACCCGCGGCCCCCGGGTGAGGTGCACCCGGCCGTCGCGCACGACCAGGTGCCGGTCGGGCGGTGCGACGACGACCTGCCCCGGCACCAGGGCCCCGCCCTCCGTGGGGTGCCGCACGGGCATAGGTCCGGCCCGGGACAGCAGCTCCGGCAGCCGGCTCTCACCGGTGGGGGACAGGTGCAGGACGACGGCGACGGCGGCCGGCAGGTCGGCGGGCAACGCCGCCAGCAGTTGCCGCAGGGGGTCCACGCCCCCCGCGGACGCACCCACGACCACCAGCCGGTCCACCACGGCGCACCCCCTCACCGTCCGCAGTGCCCACACGGACGCGCCCGCACGCACGTCGAGGCCGCTCTACGGCTCTCTAGCGCGGACGCCAGAGAGCGGTAGAGGCGTGCAGGACCAGGGGACTGCCAGGTCCGGCCACTAGCGTGGACGCGTGATCAGGTTCGCGCTCAAGGTCGTCGTCATGGCCCTGGCCTTCTACGGCCTCACGCGGCTGCTGCCGGGCATCCAGATCGACGGCAACGAGAACGGGGCGCTCGGCGTCAGCGGCACCTTCCTCTGGGTGGCGCTGCTGTTCGCCGTCGTCAACGCGGTGGTCGGGCCGATCCTGCGGTTCCTGTCCTTCCCGGCGATCCTGCTGAGCCTCGGCCTGTTCCTCCTGGTCGTGAACGCCGCGCTGCTCGGCCTCACCGCCGCGCTGTCGGACCGGCTCTCGGTCGACGGCTTCGGCACCGCGATCCTGGGCGGGCTCGTCCTCGCCGTCGTCGGCTGGGCCGCCGACCAGCTCCTGGACCGCTAGACGAAGGACCCCGCTGCCCCCCACCGCTCGCAGGCTCGCGGCGGGCCCCTGCAGCGGGGCTGTTCCAGCACGTCACCCCGCCGGGTGGCCGCGTCGCGCTGACGAGGTGGCACGGGCGGGTTAGCGTCGCCGGACATGAGCACCACCGGCGTGGACACCGTCGTCCCCGACCGACCGGAGGACGACGTCCCGCCGGGACTGGTCGCCCTCGAGGCCGCCAACGAGGAGAAGCGGGCCCTGCTCGCCGAGGCCGCGCGCGCCGCCGCCGACGACGCCGACGGCGGGCCCGACCTGCCCGCCGGGTGCGGCACCGCGGACCTCCCGGCCCTGCTGCAGCGCTACTACTGGAGCGAGCCGGCCGCCGAGGTCCTCGGGCACGACCCGGCCGACCTCGCCGGGCTGGCCCTGCGCCACCTCCGGCTGGCCGGCGTCCGGGCGCAGGGCGCGGCCACCGTCGTCGTCGAGCGGCTGGGCGACGGGCGCGGGCTGCTGCTCGTCGTCACCGACGACATGCCCTTCCTCGTCGACTCGGTGACCGCCGAGGTGGTCCGGCAGGGCGTGGGGCTGCAGCACGTCGTGCACCCCGTGGTCGTGGTCCGGCGGGACGTCTCCGGCGTGCTGCGGGCCTTCTGCGACAGCCCCGGCACGGCCGTGGCCCGCTGCGGCCCCGACGCGCTGGCCGAGTCGTGGATGGCCGCCGTCCTGGACGGCCCGCTCGACGACGAGGCCGCCGGTGACCTGGTCGCCGGGCTGCGCACCGTGCTCGCCGACGTCCGCGCCGTCGACGAGGACGCCCCGCGCACCGCCGCCCGCGCGCTGGAGCTGGCCACCCGGCTGGAGGAGCGCGGCAGCGCCGACACCGCCGACCCGGCCGACGACCCCGCCGAGGCCGCGGCCCTGCTGCGCTGGCTGGCCGACGGCAACTTCGTGTTCCTCGGCGCCCGCGAGGTCGAGGTCGGGACCGCCGTGCGCGCCGTCCCCGGCACCGGCCTGGGCGTCCTGCGCAGCGACACCGGGACCGCGCTGCCGGAGGCCGCCGGCCCGCTGGGCCCGGCGCTGCTGACGGTCACCAAGGCCGACATCCGCTCGACGGTGCACCGCCGCGCCTGGCTGGACCTGGTCGCGGTGACCGAGCCCGCCGACGGCGACCGCCCCGCCCGCCAGCACCGGCTGGTCGGGCTGTTGCCCTCCGCGGCCGCGGCGGCCAACGTCCGCGACGTGCCGCTGGTGCGCCGCCGCGTCGCCGAGGTGGTCGAGGGCTCCGGCGTGCCGGCCGACAGCCACACCGGCAAGACGCTGGTCGACGTCCTGGACACCCTGCCGCGCGACGAGCTGTTCCAGGCGTCGGCCGCCGAGTTGCTGCCGGTGGCGCTGGCCGTGCTCTACCTGCAGGAGCGCCGGCAGACCCGGCTGTTCCTCCGCCTCGACCCCTACGGCCGGTTCTGGTCCGCGCTGGTCTACCTGCCGCGCGACCGCTACACGACCGAGGTCCGCCTGGCGATGCAGCGGCTGCTGCTGTCCCGCCTGGGCGGCCGGGACATCGAGTTCACCGCCCGCTCCACCGAGTCGGTGCTGGCCCGGCTGCACTTCGTCGTCCGGCTGCCGGTGGGCCGGGGCGGGACGCCGGCGCTGCCCGACGTCGACGCGGAGGCGCTGCAGCAGGAGCTCGCGGCCGTCGCCCGCAGCTGGACCGACGACCTGTCCGACGCCCTGGCCGAGCGGTACGGCCCGGACGGCGACCAGGTCCTCGCCCGCATCGCCGACGCCTTCCCGGCCGCCTACCAGGAGGACTTCCCGGCGGCGACGGCCGTCGAGGACCTCGCCCGCCTCGACGCGCTGCCGCCCGGCGAGCTCGGCCTGCGGCTGCGCCGACCGCGCGGTGCCGACGCCACCGAGCCGCGGCTGACCGTCTACCGGGTGGGGGAGCGGCTGCTGCTGTCCGACGTGCTGCCGGTGCTGCAGCACATGGGCGTCGACGTCGTCGACGAGCGGCCCTACGAGATCGACCGGATCGGCGCCCCACCGGCCTGGATCTACGACTTCGGGCTGACCGCCCCCGGCGGGGAGCTGCCCTTCCCCGGCTCGCTGCCCGAGCGGTTCACCGAGGCGGTCGCCGCGGTGTGGCGCGGCGACGCCGAGGACGACGGCCTGGGCGCGCTGGTGCTGCTGGCCGGGCTCAACTGGCGGCAGGTGACGGTCGTGCGCGCCTACGTGCAGTGGCTGCGCCAGGCCGGGCTGCCCTTCGGCCAGCGGTACGTGGAGACGACGCTGGCCGCCCACCCCGACGTCGTCGCGCGGCTGGTGGCGCTGTTCGAGACCCGGTTCTCGCCCGGGCGCGAGGCCGGCCGGGCCACCCGCCAGGAGGCGCTGGCCGCGTCGCTGCGCGAGGCCATCGGCCGGGTCGACACCCTCGACGCCGACCGCGTGCTCACCAGCCTGCTGGCCGCCGTCCTCGCCACCCAGCGCACCACCTACTACGCGGGCGGGCCGCTGGCGATCAAGCTCGACTGCCGGACGGTCCCCGACCTGCCCGAGCCGCGCCCGGCCCGCGAGGTGTTCGTCAGCTCCCCGCGGGTGATGGGCGTGCACCTGCGGTTCGGCGCGGTGGCCCGCGGCGGGCTGCGCTGGTCCGACCGCCGCGAGGACCTGCGCACCGAGGTCCTCGGCCTGGTCAAGGCGCAGATGGTGAAGAACACCGTCATCGTGCCCACCGGCGCCAAGGGCGGCTTCGTCGTCCGCAACCCCCCACCGGAGGGCGCCTCCCGCGAGGAGGTCCTGGCCGAGGGCCAGGCCTGCTACCGGCTGTTCATCGGCGCGCTGCTGTCGCTCACCGACGACCTGGTGGGCGGGAAGGTCGTGCCCCCGGAGCGGGTGGTCCGCCACGACGGCGACGACGCCTACCTCGTCGTCGCCGCGGACAAGGGGACGGCGACCTTCTCCGACATCGCCAACGCCGTCGCGCTCGAGCGCGGGTTCTGGCTCGGCGACGCCTTCGCCTCCGGCGGCTCGGTCGGCTACGACCACAAGGCCATGGGCATCACCGCCCGCGGCGCGTGGGAGTCGGTGACCCGCCACTTCCGCGAGCTCGGCGTCGACGTGCAGAGCCAGGAGTTCACCGTCGTCGGCATCGGCGACATGAGCGGCGACGTCTTCGGCAACGGGATGCTGCTGTCCGAGCACATCAGGCTGGTGGCCGCCTTCGACCACCGCCACGTGTTCGTCGACCCCACCCCCGACGCCGCGACGTCCTACGCCGAGCGCCGGCGGCTGTTCGACCTGCCCCGCTCGTCGTGGGCCGACTACGACCCCGCGCTGATCAGCGCGGGCGGCGGCGTGTGGCCGCGGACGGCCAAGGCGATCCCGGTCAGCGAGCCGATGCGGGCCGCGCTCGGCCTCGACGCCGACGTCGACACGCTCTCCCCGGTGGAGCTCGTCCGCGCGGTGCTGCTGGCCCCGGTGGACCTGCTGTTCAACGGCGGCATCGGCACCTACGTCAAGGCCGCCACCGAGAGCCACCTCGACGTCGGCGACAAGGCCAACGACGCCGTCCGGGTCGACGGCCACCGGCTGCGCGTGCGCGTGGTGGGGGAGGGCGGCAACCTCGGCCTCACCCAGCGCGGGCGGGTGGAGTACGCGCTGGCCGGCGGCCGGGTGAACACCGACGCCATCGACAACTCCGCGGGCGTGGACACCTCCGACCACGAGGTGAACATCAAGATCGCGCTCAACGAGGTGGTGGAGGCCGGCGTGCTCGACGCCGACGGCCGCGCCGCGCTGCTGGCCGACATGACCGAGGAGGTCGCGGCGGCCGTCCTCACCGACAACCACGCGCAGAACGCCGCGCTCGCCGTCGAGGTGACCTCCGCGCGCAGCCTGCTCGACGCGCACGAGCGGTTCATCCGGGCGCTGGAGCGGTCGGGGCGGCTGGTCCGCGCGGTCGAGGCGCTGCCCGACGACCGGGCGCTCGCCCAGCGGCGCCGCGACGGGCACGCGCTGACCAGCCCCGAGCTGTCGGTGCTGCTGGCCTACGCCAAGCTCGAGGCGGGCGACGCCGTCCTCGGCTCCGACCTGCCCGACGACCCCGCCCTGGCCCGGCTGCTGCGCGAGTACTTCCCGGTCCCGCTGCGCGAGCGGTTCCCCGACGCGGTCGAGGCCCACCCGCTGCGCCGGGAGATCACCGCCACCGCGCTGACCAACCGGGCGGTCAACACCGCCGGCGTGACCGGGCTGTTCCGGCTGGCCGAGGAGAGCGGGCTCGACCTCGCCGCCGTCGTCCGGGCGCACGCGGTGGCCCGCGCGGTGTTCGACGTCGACCGGCTGTGGGACGCCGTCCGGCCGCTGGACAACCGGGTGCCCGCGCCGGTGCAGGTGGAGCTGCGCACCGAGGCGACCCGGCTGGCCGAGCGGGCGGCGCGGTGGCTGCTGCGGCTGCCCGAGATCGGCGCGCACCCCGCGGCGGGGATCGCCGCCCTCACCGAGCGGTTCGCCGGCCCCGTGGCGGCGGTGCGGGCCGGCCTGCCGGGCTGGCTGCTGGGCCACGAGGCCGCCGCCTACGCCGAGCGGGCGCGGCGGCTGCAGGCCGCGGGCGTGCCGGCCGGGCTGGCGGGCGAGCTGGCGGCCGCGCCGCTGCTGCCGACGGCCCTCGACCTGGCCGTCGTCGCCGAGCGCACCGGCGCGCCGATCGAGCTGGCCGGGCGGGTCACCGAGGAGCTGGCCGAGCGGCTGGCGCTGGTGCCGCTGCGGGAGCTCGTGACGGCGCTGCCCCGGGACCGGCGCTGGCCGTCGATGGCCCGCGCGGCGCTGCGCGACGACCTGGCCGCCGAGCAGGCCGAGCTCGCCGTCGAGGTGCTGGCCGGGCGGGGGAGCGGGAACGACGCCTCCCCCGATGCCACGACCCTGGTCGCGGGCTGGGTGGAGGGCTGGGACCCCGCCCAGCGGCGGGCCGCGGCCCAGCTCGCGGACATCGCCGCCGGCGACCGGCACGACCTGCCCGAGCTGCTGGTCGCCGTCCGGACCCTGCGGGGCCTGCGCCGCCGCTGACCACCGGAGCCGCCACCGGGCGCCGGCTGGGAGGCGGCTGTGCGGTCGCTGTGAGGGGTCGGTCCGTCACGGTCCGACCGGACCGGCCGCGACCCGGAACGCCGGTGGTGCGTCGCCTGCGCGAGTGACCCGGGTCACGTCCCACGGTGGGGCGTCCCCCGGGCGGTGCGACCGGTCGCCGGGGGCCCGGCGACGAGAGGACGACCATGACCGACCCGAGGACAGGACGGCGGCTGCGGACGGCCACCGTGGTGGCGGTGGCCGGCGGCACGCTCGCGCTGCTGCCCCTGACGGGGGCGTTCGCCGGTGGGGGCGGATCCGCGCACGGCGGCGGAGGACACGGCGGCGGCCACGCGGACGGGCACCCGCGCAGCGTCATCTTCATCACCGGCGACGGCATGGGCGCCGCCCACCGCGAGGCCGCCCGGCTCGACCAGGTCGGCTTCGACGGGCAGCTGGCGATGGACTCGCTGCCGATCGCCGGCCTGCAGACCACCGACGCGCGGGACCCGGAGGACACGGTCACCGACTCCGCGGCCGGGGCGTCGGCCTGGGCCACCGGCGTGAAGACCTACAACGGGGCGATCAGCGTCGACGTCGACGGCGAGCCGCTGCCGACCGTCGGGCAGCAGGTGGAGGACGCGGGCCTGGCCGGCGGCATCGTGACCACCGCGCAGGTCACCGACGCCAGCCCCGCGGCGTTCTTCGCCAACAGCACCGACCGTGCCGCGCAGGACGACATCGCCCGCCAGTACCTGGAGCGCAGCCGGCCCGAGGTGGTCCTCGGCGGTGGCGAGGACTGGTGGCTGCCCGCCGGCGACGAGGGCACCCACCCGCCGCGCACCGGCGACACGGAGGACCCGGAGGTGTCCCGCAGCACCCAGGGCGACCTGGTCGCGCGGGCGCGGGCGCAGGGCTACGAGTACGTGAGCACCGCCGAGGAGTTCGCCGCCGCCGGCTCCGGCCCGCTGCTCGGGCTGTTCGCCAACGAGGAGATGTTCCAGCAGCGGCCCGAGGGCCAGGGCGACGAGTTCGACCCCGCCGTGTCGCTCGCCGACATGACCACCAAGGCCCTCGACGTCCTCTCCCAGGACGAGGACGGCTTCTTCCTCCTCGTCGAGGAGGAGGCCGTCGACGAGATGGCGCACAACGACAACGGCACCCGCGTGCTCGAGGCCATGCGGTCCCTCGACGCGGCCGTCGCGGTGGCCCGGGCGTACGTGGCCGAGCACCCGGACACGCTGCTGGTCGTGACCGGCGACCACGAGACCGGTGGGCTCGCCATCGAGGACGTCGACCCCGAGGACGAGAGCGGCCCGGGCGGGACCCTCGACCCGTCGATCGCGGGCGGCACCGAGTCCGGCGAGGACGGCCCGTTCGCCGTCGCCGGCACCGGGGGCGCCCACGACTTCGCCCTCGACTGGACGACGACCGCGCACACCGGCGTCCCGACCGTCGTCACCGCGGAGGGCCCGGGCAGCGAGGACCTGACCGGCTACTACCCGAACACCCACCTGTACGACGTCGTGACGTCGGTGCTGTTCGGCTGAGCGCACCACCCCGGGGCCCGGGGCCGGCGCACCGCCGGTCCCGGGCCCCGGCCGTGGAGGGGTTCCCCGGGCCGTCGCGGGATCTCCGCACCGGCGTCACCCGGCGGACACCCGGGGCACCGACCCTGGCGCGCGGATCCCCGTCCCGGAACCTGGAGGGCCCCGTGGACCACGGCACCCCGTCCCCCGCCCGCACCGCGATGACCCCGGTGCTCGCCCGCACCGCGATGACCCCGGTGCTCGCCCGCACCGCCGTCCGCGCCGCCACCGCGACCTGGGGCGGCGCGCGCCGGCAGCAGCGGCTGCGGGTGTGCACCGCCGCCGACCTGCTCCTGGCGCGGGGCCTGCGCGTGCGGGTGGTCAACCCGGCGCTCGCCTGGCCGCGCGGCCCCCGGCTCGTCGTCGCCAACGCCGCCGGCTGGACCGACGTCCTCGCGCTGGCCACCGTCGTCCCCGGCACCCCGGTGGTCGACGCCGCGCTGGCCGGCACCCCGCTGCTGCGCGCGCTCGCCCGCCGGGGCGGGCTGCTGGTCGACGACGGCAGCGGCGCCGTCCGCGCCGGGGTCACGGCCCTGCTGCGCGCCGGGGGCACGGTCACCGCGCACCCCGGCGGCCCGGCGGAGGGGGACGACCCCGGCCGGTTCCGCGCCCGCGCGCTCGCCCCCGCCGTCGACGCGCAGGCCGCCGTCTGCCCGGTCGCCGTCCGCGAGGTGGACGGCGGCGTCGTCGAGGTCCACCTGCTGCCCGCCCTCGCGCCCGGCCGCGACGCCCGGGCGCTGGCCGCGCTCGCCGAGTACGCCGTCGCGCACGTGCTCGAGTCCGGGGCGCCCGCCCCGTCGCGCCCCGGGCGTGCCCGGTCCAGGGTGGGGTACGGCCGGTCCCGGACGTGACCGACCCGGGAGGGGGACCCCGTGCAGCCCGACACCGCCGTCGACCGCGATGCCGCGCAGGAAGGTGCCGCGCAGGAAGAGGCCGTGCAGGACCGGGGAGGGGACCCTCCCGGCACCACCGAGGCGCCGAAGGAGGCCGAGGTCCTCGACCTGAGCCGCTGGCGGCTCAACGCCCTGCCCGACGAGGACAGCGACGAGGACTGGGACGACGACCGCGAGCTGTTCGACCCCGAGGGGCGGCGGGTCGAGACCTGGCGCGAGGGCTACCCCTACACCGAGCGCATGGAGCGCCGGGAGTACGAGATCGAGAAGCGCCGCCTGCAGATCGAGCTGCTGCACATGCAGAGCTGGGTGAAGGACACCGGGCAGAAGCTGGTCATCGTCTTCGAGGGGCGGGACGCCGCGGGCAAGGGCGGCACGATCAAGCGGTTCACCGAGCACCTCAACCCGCGCGGGGCCCGCGTGGTGGCGCTGGACAAGCCCTCCGAGCGCGAGCAGACGCAGTGGTACTTCCAGCGCTACGTGCAGCACCTGCCCGCGGCCGGCGAGATCGTGATGTTCGACCGGTCCTGGTACAACCGCGCCGGCGTCGAGCGGGTGATGGGCTACTGCACCGACGAGCAGTACCGGCAGTTCCTGCAGGACGCGCCGGAGTTCGAGCGGATGCTCGTCGACAGCGGCATCCTGCTGTTCAAGCTCTGGTTCTCGGTGTCCCGCGGGGAGCAGCGCAGCCGCTTCGTCGTGCGGCAGATCGACCCGGTGCGGCAGTGGAAGCTCTCGCCCACCGACCTCGCCAGCCTCGGCAAGTGGGACGCCTACACCGAGGCGAAGGAGGCGATGTTCCTCCACACCGACACGCAGCACGCGCCGTGGACGGTCATCAAGAGCAACGACAAGAAGCGCGCCCGGCTCGAGGCGATGCGGCACGTGCTGTGCCGGCTGGACTACGACGACAAGGACTGCGACGTCGTCGGGGACCCCGACCCGCTGATCGTCGGCTCGGCCGCCGACGTGCTGGAGGAGTCCTCCGACACCCCTATCGCCCCGCCGCCGCCCCGGGCGGTCCGTCGCTGAGGCCGTCGCTGCCCTCGTCTGCGGCTCTCTAGCGCCGGGGCTAGAGAGCCGCAGACGGCGTCAGAGCGTGGGCAGGCGGGGCGTCCCGAGCACCTGCTCGAGCGCGGCGGCCACCTCCAGCAGGCGCAGGTCGGCCCGCGGCGCGGCGACCACCTGCAGGCCCACCGGCAGGCCGTCGCCGGTGTACCCGCCGGGCAGCGACAGCGCCGGGCACCCGGTGGCCGAGACCAGCGTGCAGGAGCGCATCCAGCCCAGGTAGTCCGCCTGCGGCACGCCCGCGACCTCGGTGGGGTACTCCTGCTCCACCGGGAACGGCAGCACCTGGGTGGTCGGCGCCAGCAGCACGTCGAAGCGGTCGAAGAAGCCGACCACCTGCTCGTGCAGCCGGGTGTGCGCGAGCTCGGCCCGGGCGACGTCGGCCCCGCTGAGCGCCGCCCCGCGCGCGGCGTTGCGCCGGATGGCCTCCTTCACCTGCTCCGGCGAGCGGCGCACCACCTCGCCGTAGGTGGCCTCGAACAGCCAGGCCCGCAGCGTGCCGAACACCTCGTCGGCCTCGCGCAGGTCGGGGCAGGCCTCCTCGACGACGGCGCCCTGCGCCTCGAGCAGCCGCGGCACCCCCGCCAGCGCGCCCGTGACCTCCGGCTCGACCGGCACCAGCCCGCCGAGGTCCGGCGTCCAGGCCACCCGCAGGCCGCGCAGCTCCGCCGGGCGCGGCGCGGCGAACGACGCGCCGTCCTCGGACAGCGCGATCGGCACCCGCGGGTCGGGCCCGGCGATCGCCGACAGCGTCAGCGCGACGTCGCCGACCGTGCGGCCCATCGGCCCCTGCACCGACAGCGTCGCCCAGCCCAGCCCGGCGGGCCAGGTCGGCACCCGCCCGGGCGTGGGCCGCAGCCCGACGACGCCGCAGAACGCCGCCGGGTTGCGCAGCGAGCCGCCCATGTCGCTGCCCTCGGCCACCGGCACCAGCCCCGCGGCGAGCGCGGCCGCCGCGCCGCCGCTGGACCCGCCGGCCGACAGCCCGTGCCGCCACGGGTTGTGCGTGGCGCCGAAGAGCGGGTTGAACGTGTGCGAGCCGGCCGCGAACTCCGGCACGTTGGTCTTGCCCACCCGGACCGCGCCGGCCCGGCGCAGCCGCTCGACGACGAGCTCGTCGCGCGCCGGGACGGTGTCCGCGTGCAGCGGCGAGCCCCAGGTGGTCCGCATGCCGCCGGTGGCGTGGGTGTCCTTGTGCGCCACCGGCAGGCCGTGCAGCGGGCCGACCTCCTCCCCGGCCGCCAGCGCGGCGTCGGCGGCGTCGGCCGCGGCCCGGGCGCCCTCGGCGTCCAGGGTGACGATCGCGTTGACCTGCGGGTCGATCCGCTCGATGCGCGCCAGGTGCGCCTCCAGCAGCTCGCGCGCCGAGACCTCCTTCCCGCGCACGAGCGCGGCCAGCTCGGTGGCCGGGAGCAGGCAGAGGTCGTCGTCGACGGCGGGTGCGGGGGTCACCGGGGGAGGGTGCCACGCCGGGGTGCCGTGCCGGGGGTGGGCCACCGTGCCGGACACTGGGCGGGTGGACGGCGAGGACACCCAGCAGCAGGCCGACGAGACGGTTGCCCCCGACGGCGGGACCTTCGCCGACCTCGGCCTGCGGCCGGAGCTCCTGGCGGCGCTGTCGCGCCTCGGCTACGAGGAGCCGACCCCGATCCAGCGCGAGGCGGTGCCGCCGATGGTCGCCGGCCGCGACCTGCTCGGCCAGGCCGCCACCGGCACCGGCAAGACCGCCGCCTACGCGCTGCCGGTGCTGCAGCGGCTGCCCGACGACCGCCCCGGCGGCGACCCGCTGGCCCTGGTCCTGGTGCCCACCCGCGAGCTGGCCATCCAGGTGTCGGAGGCGCTGCACCGCTACGGCCGCGACCTCGGCGCCCGGGTGGTGCCGGTCTACGGCGGCCAGCCGATCCCGCGGCAGCTGCGGGCGCTGGAGGCCGGGGTGGACGTCGTCGTCGCCACCCCCGGGCGGGCGCTGGACCTGCTGCAGCGGGGCAGCCTGCACCTGGGCGGCGTCGCGACCGTGGTGCTCGACGAGGCCGACGAGATGCTCGACATGGGCTTCGCCGAGGACCTCGAGGCGCTGCTGGACGAGGTGCCCGAGGAGCGGCAGACGGTGCTGTTCAGCGCCACGATGCCGCGCCGGCTCGACAGCATGGCCCGCCGCCACCTGCGCGACCCCCTGCGCATCCAGGTCGCCCGCGAGGTGCCGGTGGCGGGTGAGGCGCCGCGGGTCCGGCAGACGGCGTTCGTCGTCGCCCGGGCGGCCAAGCCGGCGGCGCTGGGCCGGGTCCTCGACGTCGAGAGCCCGACGGCGGCCATCGTCTTCTGCCGCACCCGCGACGAGGTCGACGACCTCACCGAGACGCTCAACGGCCGCGGCTACCGCGCCGAGGCGCTGCACGGCGGGATGAGCCAGGAGCAGCGGGACCGGGTGATGGGCCGGCTGCGGTCGGGCACCGCGGAGCTGCTGGTGGCCACCGACGTCGCCGCCCGCGGGCTGGACGTCGAGCAGCTCACCCACGTCGTCAACTACGACGTCCCGGCCGCGGCGGAGACCTACGTGCACCGCATCGGCCGGGTCGGCCGCGCCGGCCGCGAGGGCGTGGCGATCACGCTGGTCGAGCCGCGGGCCCACCGGATGCTCAAGACGATCGAGCGGGTCACCGGCGCGCCGATCCACGTGGAACGCGTCCCCACGGTCGCCGACCTGCGGGCCCGCCGGCTGGAGCTGACCCGCGCCGCGCTGCGGGAGAGCCTGCTCGGCGACGACCTCGAGCGGTTCCGCGCCGTCGTCGAGACGCTCACCGACGAGTTCGACGTCGTGGAGGTGGCCCTGGCGGCGGTCAAGCTCGCCCACGAGGCCACCACCGGCCCGGACGACGACGAGGAGATCCCCGAGGTCACCCTGCGCCCGGAGCGCCCGCGGCGGGACGGCGACCGCGGTGACCGGGGCCAGGGCCGCCCGCCGCGCTCCCGGTCGGGCGGCGGCGACACCGAGCGGGTGTTCATCGGCGCCGGCCGCAGCGCCGGCGTCCGCCCGGGCGACCTGGTCGGCGCGATCGCGGGGGAGACCGGGCTGCGCGGCCGCGACGTCGGCGCGATCGAGATCGCCGAGCGGTTCAGCCTGGTCGAGGTGCCCGCCGCCGCCGCCGAGGAGGTCGTCACCGCGCTGCGCGCCAGCACGGTCAAGGGCCGGAAGGTGACCGTCCGCCGGGACAGGCAGCGGGAGTGACGGACCCGGTCAGGCGGTGGCGGTCCGCACCAGCGCGGTGACCCGCTCCTCCACCTCGGGACTCCAGCCCGTCAGCGCGAACGACACCGGCCAGAGGTCGCCGTCGTCGAGCCTCGCGGGGTCGTTGAAGCCGAGGGTCGCGTAGCGGGAGCCGAACTTGCCGGCGTCCTGGAAGAAGACGACGACCTTGCCGTCCGCGTCGGCGTAGGCGGGCATGCCGTACCAGGTCCTGGGGGCCAGGTGAGGGGCGTGCGTGGTGACCACCACGTGCACCCGCTCGGCGAGCGCCCGGTCCCCGGGGTCCATGGCCGCGATCCGGTCCAGGACGGCCTGCAGGCCGTCGGCCCGCTTCGCGCCCCTCCTCCCCTCGGCGCGCAGCTCGGCGGCGCGCTCCTTCATCGCGGCGCGCTCCTCGGCGGTGAAGCCGGTGGACTCCTGCTCGACGTCCTCCGTGGGCATCTCCAGCTCCCTCGGTGCTCTGCGGGGTCGTGCCACCGACGCTAGGGAGGGGCGGGTGCCGGGGGCTTCTCGATTCCTGACCGGATCCGGCGCCGGGCCTGCGCGGGACGAGCGCGGGGCCGGCGGGCCCTCCGGACCGCCGAGGGCCCGCCGGAGTGCTCAGCCTCGCCGGAGTGCTCAGCCTCGCCGGAGTGCTCAGCGCAGCGTCGGGCTCGCCGGGTCCTCGGGGACGACGTCGGGCACCCGGTTGGGGCCGGCGTCGGGCGGGCGCGGCCGGTCCTGCGGGTGCAGCCGGACCGC
Organism: Geodermatophilus sp. SYSU D00867; assembly: GCF_054050315.1. Taxonomy (NCBI): domain Bacteria; kingdom Bacillati; phylum Actinomycetota; class Actinomycetes; order Geodermatophilales; family Geodermatophilaceae; genus Geodermatophilus; species Geodermatophilus sp. SYSU D00867. Next base: position 64,331 of record NZ_JBJGZC010000005.1, read on the forward strand.
GACGAGCGCGACGTCGTCCTCGGGCCGGCCGTCCACCAGCCGGTACAGCACCTCGTCGAGCAGGTCGTCCAGCCGCTGCCCGGCGAGTTCCCGCAGCGCCTCGCGCAGCCGGGCCATGCCGGCGTCGAGGTCGGCGTCGCGGCGTTCGATGAGCCCGTCGGTGAACAGCAGCACGGTGGCGCCGCGGTCGAGGGTGACCACCGACTCCTCGCGGCGGGCGTCCGGGTCGACGCCGAGCAGCAGGTCGCCGCGCCAGGTGGCCAGCTCGGCCACGCTGCCGTCGGGGTTGATGACCAGCGGCGGCAGGTGCCCGGCGTTGGCCCAGCGCATCCGGGTGACGCCGCGCTCCCGCTCGTCCTGGGTCTGCTCGAAGCGGGCCACGGTGGCGGTGGCGAGGACGCGGGTCTGCAGCACGGCCATCGAGGCGTCCAGGCCGCGCAGCACCTCGCCGGGGCCGGCGTCGCTGTAGGTGGCGATGCCCCGCAGCAGGGCCCGCAGCTGCCCCATCGCGGCCGCGGCCTCGGTGTCGTGGCCGACGACGTCGCCGATGACCAGCATCGTCGCGCCGCCGGGCTGCAGGAACGCGTCGTACCAGTCCCCGCCGACCCGCGCGGCCTCGGCGGCCGGCAGGTAGCGGACGGCGATCTGGGCGTGGTCGGGCTCGGGCGGCTCGGTGAGCAGGCTGCGCTGCAGCCCCTCGGCGAGCGCCCGCTGCTGGCCGTAGAGGCGGGCGTTGTCCAGCGCCAGGCCGGCCCGGTCGGCGACGTCCTGGGCGGTGGCCAGGTCCTCGTCGCGCGGCGTCCAGCCCGCCCGCCAGTACAGCGTCATGACGCCGAGCGTGCGGTCGCGGCCGCGCAGCGGGATCGCGATCGCCGACTCGGGGGCCAGCGCGGTCAGCAGGTCGCGGGCGTCGCCCTCGGTGAGCAGGTCGCGCACGGCCTCGCCGCGCTCCATCACCGGCTCGCCGGTGAGCAGGGCGCGCATCAGCGGCGCGGTCGCCGGCATCGCGTCGAGCCGGACCGCGGCGTAGCGCTCCACCAGGGCGCGCTGCGAGGGGACGGCGTGCCAGTGCCCGACGTCGCGCGGGCGGCCGTCGGGGTCGACGACGGTGACGATGCACCAGTCGGCCAGCGCCGGGACCACCAGCCGCGGCAGGTGCCCGGTCGCGGTCTGGGGGTCGAGCGCGCCGGCGAGCTCGGCGCTGACCTGGGCCAGCAGGGCCAGCCGCTGGGCGGCGCGCTCGGCGCGGTCCTGCACGCGGCGGCGCTCGGTGACCTCGAGGAAGTAGACCGACAGTCCCTCGGGGCTGGGCCAGGCGCGCAGCTCGTACCAGCCGTTGAGCGGCGCCGGGTAGTGCGCGTCGAACTGCACCGGCGTCCCGGTGCGCACGGCGGCGCGGTAGTTCTCCTCGAACGCGCTGGCGACCGCGGCCGGGAACGCCGTCCACAGCTCCTGGCCGATCAGCTCCTCGCGGCTGCGGCCCAGCAGCCGCTCGGCCTCGGCGTTGACGTGCGTGAACCGCCACTCGCGGTCGAGGGAGTAGAAGCCGGCCGGCATGGCCTCGAGCACGCGGGTGACCCGCATGCCCGCGGCCCGCTCGGCGGTGGTGTCGTAGGCGGCGCCGAGCACGCGGGTCGCCGCGCCGCGCTCGTCGGCCAGCGTGCGACCGCGGGCCTGCACCCAGCGGGTCTCGCCGCCCGGCCAGACCACGCGGTACTCGGCCTCGTAGTCGCCGCGGCTGTCGATGCTGGCCTGCAGCGCGTCCGTGACCCGCGGCAGGTCGTCGGGGTGGACCCGCGCGTTGAAGTCCTCGATGGTGCCGCCGAACTCCTCGGGCGCGTACCCGAACATCTCGACCAGCCGCGCGTCCCAGGTCAGCTCCCCGGTGACCAGGTCCCAGTCGAACGTGCCGATCCCGGCGGCGTCGATGGCCAGGCCCCAGCGCAGCCGGTCGCTCTCGTACTCGGTGCGCAGCGCCGCGAGCTCCAGCTCCGTGACGGCGGCTGCGGCGAGCTGGCGCAGGGTGGCGACGTCGGTGTCCGACCACGACCGCGGGGCGGGGGCGACGACGCACAGGACGCCGACCGTGTGGCCGGCGGAGTCGACCAGCGGGACGCCGAGGTAGGCGCCCACGGCCCCGGCGGCCACCTGCGGCAGCTCGGCCGCGCGGGGCTCGGCGTGGGCGTCGGGCACGACGAGGGGCGCGCGCTCGGCGGCGGCGACGGCGCAGGCGGTCGTCTCGAGCGGGACCTCGCTGCCGACCGTGCCCGGCGGCAGCCCGGCGCCGCTGACGACCACCTGGACGTCGTCGAGGAGGGACAGCTGGGCGACCGGGGCGCCGACCAGCCGGGCGGCGAGCTCGGCGAGGCGGTCGAGGACGACGCTGGCGTCATGCAGCCGCAACCGGCGCGCGGCCTCGGTGCGTGGGCGGTCGGCCTTGAGCAGTTCGGCGGCGTCGCGCAGACCCGGGACGTGCGGCTCCCCGGGGAGCTCAGACGTGTCGTCCACCGAAACCCTTCGCCCGGCTCGCGGCCGACTCCTCGTACACCGGCGGTCCGGCCGGTTCTGGGTCCGCACGCCGTGTACATCGTAAGCGACGCCTCATGCGGCCAACAGGGATCACGGGACGAACCCTTCGCCGTCACGCGACGTGACGACGCGCCCCTCATGCCGCCGTGGGCAGGACCAGGGTCAGCGCGTCCGCGCCGTCGTGTTCCACGTGCAACCCCGCCCGCCGCAGCAGCGTCCGCACCCGGCCCGCGTCGTCCGGCTCCGCCGTCGTCGTGGCCAGCAGGCGGGTCACCCGGCCCTTGTGGGCCTTGTTGGCGTGACTGACCACGGTCCGGCTGCCGTCGGCCCGCTCGCTCAGGACGTCGACGGTGACCGCGCCCGGGACGGGGGCCAGCGCCTGGTAGGCCCCGCTGCGCAGGTCGACGACGAGCTCACCGGAGTCCGCGAGCACCGGGCCGAGGAGCGGGCGCCACAGGGTGCGGAGGGTGGGCAGCCCGGGGAGCGCGGAGCCCGCGGACAGCCGGTAGGCCGGGATGGCGTCGGTGGCGCGGACCAGGCCGAACAGCGCCGACCCGACGGCGAGCCGGCGGTCGGCCCGGGCCCGCTGCGCGCGCGTCAGGGTGCGGACGGCGAGGGCGTCGTAGAGGACGCCGGTGTAGCGCTCGAGCGCGGGCCTGGTGGGGCTGGTGCACAGTGCGGCGTTGCGGGCCAGCTCGGCGTCCTGGCCGGGGGACAGGCCCAGCGCGGCGCGGGCGGCGGGCGGGTCGGCGGCCAGCCGGACCAGCGCCTCGACCAGCCGCGCGCGCAGCGGGGTGAGCTCCGGCGTGGAGAGGGCGGTCAGGTCGAGCGGGGCGCCGTCGCCGTCCGGGGACTTGGTCTCCGAGGGCGGGAGCAGTACGAGCACGACCGGCGACGGTACGTCGCAACGTGCCGTGGTCCGGGAAGGGGTCGGTGTCGCCGCCGAGACCGTCCCGTGACCCGGGCCACACTCTTTCCCCGCCGGACCCCGAGACCAGGAGTCCCGTCCTGGCGAGGGGAGCGGCACCAGGGCTGCGCCGGCCGGCGCGGCGACGGAGACGGTGTCCGGCACAGCGCCGTGCCGGCTGCCGAGAGGAGGCACGTCCGTGGCGAACAAGGCGGTCATGTACATGGGTCCGGGCAAGGTCGAGGTCGCGGACCTGGACTACCCGGGGCTCGAGCTCAAGGAGGGACCCGGGGTCAACCCGGCCAACGTCGGCCGCAAGACGCCGCACGGGGTCATCCTGCGGACGGTCGCCACCAACATCTGCGGCAGCGACCAGCACATGGTCCGCGGCCGGACGACGGCGCCCGAGCGGCTCGTCCTCGGCCACGAGATCACCGGCGAGATCGTGGAGAAGGGGCCCGACGTCGAGTTCCTCGAGGTCGGCGACATCGTCAGCGTGCCCTTCAACATCGCCTGCGGCCGCTGTCGCAACTGCAAGGAGGGCAAGACCGGCATCTGCCTGAACGTCAACCCCGACCGCCCCGGCTCCGCTTACGGCTACGTGGACATGGGCGGCTGGACCGGCGGGCAGGCCGAGTACGTGATGGTCCCCTACGCGGACTGGAACTGCCTGAAGTTCCCCGACCGGGACCAGGCGCTGGCGAAGATCCGCGACCTGACGATGCTGTCGGACATCTTCCCGACCGGCTACCACGGCTGCGTCACCGCCGGCGTGGGCACCGGCTCGACGGTCTACATTGCGGGCGCCGGCCCGGTGGGGCTCGCGGCGGCCGCCTCGGCGCAGCTGCTCGGTGCCGCCGTCGTCATCGTCGGCGACCTCAACGCCGACCGGCTGGCCCAGGCCCGCAGCTTCGGCTGCGAGACCGTCGACGTCTCCCAGGGCGACCCGAAGGACCAGATCGACCAGATCCTCGGCACGCCCGAGGTGGACTGCGGCGTCGACGCCGTCGGCTTCGAGGCGCGCGGGCACGGCTCGGACGCCTCCCGCGAGGCGCCGGCCACGGTCCTCAACTCGCTGATGGACATCACGCGGGCCGGCGGCGCGCTGGGCATCCCGGGCCTCTACGTGACCGGCGACCCGGGCGCGGTCGACGACGCGGCGAAGGAGGGGTCGCTGTCGATCCGGCTGGGCCTGGGCTGGGCGAAGTCGCACGCGTTCACCACCGGCCAGTGCCCGGTCATGCGCTACCACCGCCAGCTGATGATGGCGATCCTGCACGACAGGGTGCAGATCGCGAAGGCGGTCAACGCGACGGTGATCCCGCTCGAGGAGGCGCCGCGCGGCTACCAGGAGTTCGACCAGGGCGCGGCGAAGAAGTACGTGCTCGACCCGAACGGCCTCATCCCGGCCGCCTGATCCCGGCCGCCTGGCCCGACGATCATGGCGCCGTGACCGCCGCCGGCCGTCCGGCACGGTCCCGGCGCCGTGATCGCGGGCGGACTCAGGTCCAGTAGAGGAAGCGGGCCCGGGAGAACCGGTCGGCGACGGCGGCCTCGAACCAGGGGCGCAGCTCGGCCATCGTCTCCCTCGGGTAGACGTGCTTGACCGAGCCGAACCTCCCGCGCTTGAGCGTGCGCGTCGACTCGTCCATCTCGAGCTTCGTCCGCGGGTACCAGTCGAGCAGCGTCTCCTTGCTGCCCGGCGTGAACCGGTGGGTGATGCACTCGACGGTGAGGTCGGCGTCCGCCGGCAGGGCCGCGGCGACGGCGTCGAGCAGGGCGCCGTACTCCTCGCGCCAGCCGTCCACCGGCATGATCGGCGCGATGGTCAGGCCGACCGGGTAGCCGGCGCGGGCGACGGCGGTCAGGGCGGCGATGCGCGCCCCGACCCGGGCCGTGGCGCCCTCGAACCGCCGAGCGACGGGGGCGGCGTTGAGGCTGAACCGGAGCCGGGTGCGCCCGCCGTGCGGCAGGTCCAGCAGCCCGGCGACGTCGTCGAACTTGGTGGTCGCCCGCAGCTGCACGGGGCCCGGCCACGCGTGGGTGCCGAAGTGCTCGACCATGCGGGCCAGGCCGCCGGTGAGGTGCTCGATCGCCAGCGGGTCGGTGTAGCAGGACGCCTCGAACGTCGTCCCCTCGCCGCCGCGCTCGAGCGTGCCGGAGGTGATGCGGCCCCGGCCGACGTAGTCGTCGAGGCCCTCGAGCACCTCGTCGAGGTCGACCCACACGCGGGTGATCGGCGGGCCGGACAGCGACCCGGCGAGGTAGCAGTACTGGCAGTGCGCGGGGCAGCCCTCGGCCAGGTCGAGCCGGAAGTCCGCCGACGGCGGGATCGGCTGCAGCCGGCGCTTGGACGGCGGCGGGACGACCAGCGCCATCGTGTCCTTGGCGGCCATGAACGCCGCGCGGTCGTCGTCACCGCGCAGCGAGGGCAGCCGGTCACCGGGCAGCAGGTCGATCGCGTCGACGCCGGCGGCCTCGAGGCGGCGCAGGACGCGCTGCCCGTGCGGGCGCTCGGCGGCCGAGCGGGTGACGAGGACGCGGCTGGGCGTCCACAGGCGGGTGGGGGAGGGGGCCCCGAGCAGGGCGGGCGCGGTCATCGACGGGTACAACACCGCGACGCCCCGGCCGATGCCCCTGCGCGGGACGTCCCCGCAGGTCAGCCCGTGAGTCGGGCCACTCCCGGATCAGGGTGCCGCCCGCCAGCGCGCCCGCCACCCGGGCGCCTCCCAGGCCTCGCCGACGTAGATCGTCTCGCGGGACACCCGGTCTCCCCGGAACTCGTAGACGGCCGGTCCGTACATCCACGGGCCACCGTCGTAGCGGGCGCGCACCTCCACCACCCAGAAGTCGTCCCGCCCCCGCACACGGACGATCTCGAGGTCGACCTGGGCCGGGTACTCCCGGCGCCACTCCCGGAAGTTCGCCACGCCCTCGAACCGCTCACCGGACTGCGGGAACTCGAGGACGGCGTCCTCGTGGTAGATCTCGCTGGCGCGGTCCTCGTCGCCCGCCGCGCTGTGACGGATGTAGTGCTCCAGCGCGGCCCGGACCGACTGCTCGTCCATGACCCGATGCTGCCCGCCGCATCCCCGGACGTCGACGGGTACCGGGGCGCGGACTCAGGACGCGGCGGTGGTGAGGACCGCGGCGAGGGAGTCCAGAGCGCCGGGCACGAGCGCGTAGTAGGCCCACACGCCGCGCTTCTCGCGGGTGAGCAGGCCGGCGTCGACGAGGACCCGGAGGTGGTGCGACACCGTCGGCTGGGACAGGCCGAGGGGCTCGACGAGGTCGCAGACGCAGGCCTCACCGCCGTCGTGGGCGGCCACCAGCGACAGCAGCCGGAGCCGCGCCGGGTCGGCGACGGCCTTGAGCGTCCCGGCCAGGGTGGCGGCGTCCGCGGCGCTCAGGGGTGCGCGGACCGGCGGCGCGCAGCACGCGTCCGTCCCCGGGGTGAGCGGCAGCGACGTCGGCACGGCGCCAGTGTCGCACCGGACATCCACGGACGTCGATATCGACAGGCGTCGATGTGTGTGGCACCGTCCTGTCATCGACGTCCATCGATGCGTGGAGGGGTCATGACCGGGACCGAGGCGGACCTGCGGGAGCAGGTCCGGGCGCGCTACGCCGCGGCCGCGCAGGAGGTCGGCGGCTGCTGCGGTCCGGCGGCCGGGGACGACGGGCGCTTCGGCGCCGGCCTGTACGACGCCGAAGCCACCGAGGGGCTCCCCGAGGAGGCCGTGCTGGCGTCGCTCGGCTGCGGCAACCCGGTCGCCGTCGCCGACCTGCGCGAGGGGGAGCGGGTGCTCGACCTGGGCTCCGGCGGGGGCATCGACGTGCTGCTCTCGGCCCGCCGCGTCGGCCCCACGGGCTTCGCCTACGGCGTGGACATGACCGACGAGATGCTCGACCTCGCCCGCGCCAACGCGGCGGAGGCCGGCGCGACGAACGTGGAGTTCCGCAGGGGCACCATCGAGGACCTGCCGCTCGAGGACGCGAGCGTCGACGTCGTCATCTCCAACTGCGTCGTGAACCTGTCGACCGACAAGGCCGCGGTGCTCGCCGAGACGTTCCGCGTGCTCGCCCCCGGCGGGCGCATCGGCATCTCCGACGTCGTCGCCGAGGACTCCGTGAGCCCGGCCGAGCGCGCCGAGCGCGGCTCCCACGTCGGCTGCATCGCCGGCGCCCTGTCCCGGTCCGAGTACCTCGACGGGCTGGCCGCGGCCGGTTTCGCCGACGCCTCGGTCACCTTCACGCACGAGGTCGCGCCCGGCCTGCACGGCGCGATCGTGCGGGCGGTCAAGCCCCCGTCTGCGACGGTGGTCCCGTGACCTCCCGTCCCAGCGTCCTGTTCGTCTGCGTGCACAACGCCGGCCGCTCCCAGATGGCCGCCGGCTGGCTGCGCCACCTCGCCGGGGACGCCGTCGAGGTGCGCTCGGCCGGCTCCCTGCCCGCCGACCGGGTCAACCCCGCGGCCGTCGAGGCCATGGCCGAGGTCGGCATCGACGTCACCGCCCAGCGGCCGAGGGTGCTCACCACCGAGGCGGTCGAGGCCTCCGACGTCGTCGTCACCATGGGCTGCGGCGACGCCTGCCCGGTCTTCCCCGGCAAGCGTTACCTCGACTGGGAGCTCGAGGACCCGGCCGGCAGGGGTGTCGAGGCCGTGCGGCCCATCCGCGACGAGATCGAGCGGCGGGTCCGCGCGCTGGTCGCCGAGCTGGTGCCCGCCCGCTGACCCGCCCGGCCCGACGGGCGGAGCTCAGTCGAGCCAGCCGCTGCGGCCCGGCGACCGCCGCCGCCACACGTGCTTGAGCTCGCGGTACTCGGCCAGCCCGGTGGGCCCGAGCTCCCGCCCGACGCCGGACTGCCCGCGCCCGCCCCACTCCGCCCCGGGGACGTACGGGTGGTAGTCGTTGATCCACACCGTGCCGCAGCGCAGGGCGGCGGCCACCCGCTCGGCGCGCTCGTCGTCGCCGGTCCACACCGCCCCGGCCAGGCCGTACACGGTGTCGTTGGCCAGCGCGACCGCCTCCTGCTCGTCGGTGAAGGTCTCCACGGTGAGGACCGGGCCGAAGACCTCCTCGCGGACGACGGCCGTGTCCCGCCGGCACCCGGTCAGCACCGTCGGCCGGTAGAAGAAGCCGTCCCGCAGCGCGGGGTCCTCCGGACGGCGTCCGCCGGCGGCCAGGACCGCGCCGTCGGCCAGGGCCCGGGCGACCATCCCCTCGGTCCTCGCCCGCTGCGCCGCCGAGATCAACGGACCCGACTGGGTGCGCTCGTCCCGCCCGTCGCCGAGCCGGATCGCCTCCGCGCCGGCGGACAGGCCGGCCACGACGGCGTCGTGCACGTCGGCGTGCACGATCAGCCGCGAGCCGGCCGAGCAGACCTGCCCCGCGTGCAGGAACGCCGCGTACAGGGCGTTGTCGACCGCGACGTCCACGTCGACGTCGGGGAAGACGACGTTCGGGTTCTTGCCGCCGAGCTCGCAGTGCACCCGCTTCACGGTGTCCGCGGCGGCGCGCAGGACGGCGCGGCCGGTGGCGGTGCCGCCGGTGAAGCTGACCAGGTCGACGCCGGGGTGCGCGACCAGCGCCGCCCCCACCTCCCCGTCGCCGAGCACCAGGTTGACCACCCCCGAGGGGAGACCCGCCTCGGCCAGCAGGGACAGCAGGTGCGCGGTGGTCAGCGGCGTGAGCTCGCTGGGCTTGACCACCGCCGTGCAGCCGGCCGCGAGCGCGGGGGCGAGCTTCCAGGAGATCTCGAGCAGCGGGTAGTTCCACGGCGTGACCAGCGCGCACACGCCGGCGGGCTCGGCGACGACCCGGCTGTCGACGCCCGGGCCCGCGTCGACCACCCGCGAGACGTCGACGACCGCCAGCCCGGCGTAGTACCGCAGCACCGCGACCACGTCGTCGACGTCGGCCCGGCTCTCGCGCAGGGTCTTGCCGGTGTCGCGCGTCTCCAGCAGCGCGACGTGCTCGCGGTCGCGGACCAGCAGGTCCGCGGTGCGGTGCAGCAGGTCCGCGCGCTCGGCCGCGGGCAGGCCGGACCACTTCCCGGACTCGAACGCCGCCCGCGCCGCCGCGACCGCGCGGTCGACGTCGCCGGGCGCGGCGGCGTCGTGCGCGGCCACGAGCGACCCGTCGAACGGGTCGAGGACCCGCAGGACGCGGCCGGAGCGGGCGTCCTGCCACGTCCCGTCGATGAACAGCGAGCCGGGCACGGACACGGCGGGACCCCTCGTCGTCAGGAGGCGGGAACACCCGCTACGGTAATCCCCATGCAGTCGGTCGGGATTGTGCGGATTGCGCTCGTCGAGCGCCGGCACGTCGACCTGCTGCGGTGCGCGAGCGCGCTCTGTCGGGCCTGAGTCCCGTCCCCGGTCCTCGGCCCCGTCCGCTCGTCCGCACCCATCCCTGGAGACCTCGCATGACCCTGCTGGCTGCTGCCCCGACCACGCCCGCCGACCTCGACGGCGGCGTCCTCGACCTCGAGCGCCTGGAGCCGACCATCGGCGCCCGGGTCCACGGCGTCGACCTCGCCCGTCCCACCGACGAGCAGGTCCGGGCGATCCGGGCCGCGCTCGCCGAGTACAAGGTGCTGTTCTTCGCCGGCCAGCACGACCTGCACCCCGACGGCCAGATCGCCCTCGGCCGCCGCCTGGGCGAGGTCACCGAGTCGCACCCGGTCGTCCCGGGCGTCGACGAGGAGCACCCGGAGATCTACGCGCTCGACAGCGCGACCGGTGGCTTCGCCGACGTCTGGCACACCGACGTCACCTTCGTACGCCGGCCGCCGCTGGGATCGGTCCTGCGGGCCGTCGTCCTCCCGCCGACCGGCGGCGACACCCAGTGGGCCGACCTGGAGCTGGCCTACCGCTCGCTGTCCGAGCCGCTGCAGCGCCTGGCCGACCAGCTCGTCGCCGTGCACGACGGCACCCGCGAGTTCGGCTACTACATCGCCCAGCGCGAGGAGCGCACGAAGTGGGAGGGCGAGGAGTACCGCGCCCTCGTCCCCGTCGCGCACCCGGTCGTGCGCGTGCACCCCGAGACCGGCCGCAAGGGGCTGTTCGTCAACCCCGGCTTCGTCTCGCACATCGAGGGCGTCTCCGACGCCGAGAGCCGGTACCTGCTCGACCTGTTCTACGCGCACATCACCAAGCCGGAGCACGTCGTGCGGCACCGCTGGTCCGTCGGTGACGTCGCGATGTGGGACAACCGGTCGACGGTGCACTACGCCAACCGCGACTACGGCGACCAGCGCCGTGTCATGCACCGCATCACCCTCCGGGGCGACGCCCCGGTCGGGCCCGCCGCCGTCTGACCCCGGCCGCCGCCCTCCCCGACCGACCGCGGTACGAGGCGCAGGCTCCTCCAGGGGGCCTGCGCCTCGTACTGTGCCCACACCTGCTGCGGCCCGTCAGGGCCCACGTCCCCAGGAAGAGGACCCCATGCAGCACACTCCCCTCCGCCCCCGCACCTCCGCCGTGGTGCTCACCGCCCTGCTGACCGCAGCCCTCGCCGGGTGCACGAGCGAGGAGGCGGGCTCCGGCGGCAGTGGCAGTGGCAGTGGCACCGGCAGCGGCGGTGGCGACGGCATCACCGTCCAGACCGCCCAGTTCAGCTGGACCGCCGCCGGCCTGACCAACGGCATCCTGGGCGAGATCGCCGCCGACAACCCCGACCTCGGCGTCGCCTCGCTGGCGACCACCCAGCTCGACCCGGCCGCCGCCTGGGCCGGCGCCGCGCGCGGTGACATCGACCTGCTCACCGAGGTGGCCCTGCCCAACCAGCAGGAGCTGGCCGACTCGGCCGCCGACCGGGTCGAGATCGTCTCGGAGACCTACGGCGACGCCGCGCAGGGCTGGTTCGTGCCGGCCTACGCCGTCGAGCCGGGCGGGCCGCTGGAGGGGCTGACCAGCGTCACCCAGCTCAACGACTACGCCGAGGAGCTCGGCGGCAAGTTCTACGACGCCGACCCCGGCTACATCACCACCGAGCAGAACGCCAAGCGGCTCCAGGGCTACGGCATCGAGCTGGAGCACGTCGTCTCCAGCGAGGCGGCCGAGCTCGCCCAGCTGGAGAACAGCTACAGCCGCGAGGAGCCGATCGTGCTGTACCTGTACCACCCGCACGCGGTCTTCGCGCAGTACGACATGGTGCAGCTCGAGGAGCCCACGCCCTACACCGAGGGCTGCCTCACCGAGGGGAACGGCGCCTGCGCGATGCCCTCCTACAGCGCCAACATCGCCGCCAGCGACGAGCTGCGGGACCAGGCCCCGGGCTTCGTCGAGCTGCTGACGAACTTCCGCATCTCGGTCGAGGAGATGGAGGAGATGCAGAAGCAGGTCGACGTCGACGGTGAGGACGTGGCCACGGTGGCGCGCGAGTGGGTCGACGCCCACGGCGACCAGATCGACGAGTGGATCGGCTGACGTGACCGCGCCGGTGCTGCGCGTCTCGGGCCTGACCAAGGTCTTCGGGGCGCGGGAGCAGGAGGCCCTGCGGTTGGCCGGGGAGGGGCTCGGGCGCGACGAGATCCAACGCCGCACCGGGGCGACGCTCGCCGTCCACGACGTCAGCTTCGCCGTCGAGCGCGGGGAGCTCTTCGTCGTCATGGGGTTGTCGGGCTCGGGCAAGTCCACGCTGGTCCGCCTGCTCAACCGGCTCATCGAGCCCAGTGCCGGCACCGTCGAGGTCGAGGGCCGGGACCTGCGGGCGCTCGACGACGCGCAGCTGCGCGCGGTCCGCAACGAGAAGATCAGCATGGTCTTCCAGCACTTCGCGCTGATGCCGCACCGCACGGTCCGCGAGAACGCCGCCTACGCGCTCAAGGTCCGCGGCGCGAGCGCGGCCGAGCAGCGCGAGCGGGCGGACTGGGCGCTGGGGACGGTGGGGTTGCTGGAACGGGCCGACGCCCGGCCCGACGAGCTGTCCGGCGGCATGCGCCAGCGCGTGGGCCTGGCCCGCGCGCTGGCCGCGGACTCGGAGGTGCTGCTCATGGACGAGCCGTTCTCCGCGCTGGACCCGCTGATCCGCCGCGACATGCAGGACCTGCTGGAGCGGCTGCAGGCGGAGCTGGCGAAGACCATCGTGTTCATCACCCACGACCTCAACGAGGCCATGCGGCTGGGCGACCGGATCCTCATGCTCAAGGACGGGCGGACGGTGCAGCTCGGCACCGGGCCGGAGATCATCTCCGCGCCCGCCGACGACTACGTCGCCGACTTCACCTCCGACGTCGACCGGACCCGCGTGCTCACCGCGGGCGACCTGCTCCGCGAGCCCCGGCTGACCGCCCGGCTCGGCGACGCGCCCGGCGACGTGCTCAAGGCGCTGGGTGCGGCCGAGGCCAACGGCGTCTACGTCCTCGACGACGGCGGGCGGATCGCCGGCGTCGCCCGCGACGACCTGCTCGCCCGCGCGGTGCAGGAGGGCCGGTCCGCCCTCGGCCCGCGCGAGCTGGTCCCCGACCACGCGACCATCGCGGCCGACCGCCCGGTCGTCGAGTTCGTGCACCTGGTCGGGCGGCACCCCGTGCCGCTCGGCGTCGTCGACGACGGCGGGCGGCTGCTCGGCGTCGTCCCGCGGGCCGCGGTGCTCGACGCGCTGTCGGCCGTCCCGGTCCGGGGGAGGCGCCCGTGATCCCGCACATCCCGCTCGGCCAGTGGGTCGCCGACCTCATCGACTGGCTGCTCGCCACCGTCCCGTGGCTGTTCGACGCCATCTCGAACGTCATGCAGGTCCTCGTGGACGGGCTCACCGACGTGCTGGTCTCCCCGCCGCCGGTGGTGTGGATCGTGGTCTTCACGGTGCTCGCCCTGCTGCTGCGCGGCCCGTGGCTGGCGCTCTACACCGTCCTGGCGTTCCTGCTGGTGGTCTCGCTGGAGCTGTGGGTCGAGACCATGCAGACCCTCGCGCTGGTGCTCGTGGCCGCGGTCATCGCCGCGGCGATCGGGATCCCCCTCGGGATCCTGGCGGCCCGCTCCCGGGCGGTGAGCATGACGGTGCGGCCGGTGCTCGACTTCATGCAGACGCTGCCGGTGTTCGTCTACCTGATCCCCGCCGTCTTCTTCTTCGGCGTGGGCGTCGTGCCGGGCGTCGTGGCGACCATCCTGTTCGCCATCCCGCCGGGTGTGCGGCTGACCGAGCTGGGCATCCGGCAGGTCGACCGCGAGGTGGTGGAGGCGGCGCAGGCCTTCGGCGCCCGCCCGGGACAGGTGCTGCGCGAGGTCCAGCTGCCGCTGGCGCTGCCGTCGATCATGGCCGGCGTCAACCAGGTGATCATGCTGGCGCTGTCCATGGTCGTCACCGCCGGCCTGCTCGGCGCGGCCGGCCTGGGCGCGGTGGTGGTGCGGGCGGTCACCCAGCTCGACGTCGCCAGCGGCTTCGAGGGCGGCCTGGCCGTCGTCCTGCTGGCCATCTTCCTCGACCGGCTGACCGCGTCCTTCGGGCAGCAGACCGCCCTGTCGCGGGTGCTGCGCCTGCGCCGGCGGCCCGCCGAGCGGGCCCCGACGGCCCGGGCCACGGAGCCCGAGGTCGCGTCGTCGCCCGCCGGTGCGCGCGTGACCACCTGACGGCGGCCGCCCGCCGGACCCTCAGTCCGCCAGCTCGACCACCACGGGGGCGTGGTCGCTGGCGCCCTTGCCCTTGCGCTCCTCGCGGTCGATGAGCGCCCCGCTCACCCGGGCCGCCAGCGACGGGGTGCCGAGCACGAAGTCGATCCGCATGCCCTCGCGGCGGGGGAAGCGCAGCTGCGTGTAGTCCCAGTACGTGTAGACGCCGGGCCCGGGGGCCAGCGGCCGGACGACGTCGGCGTACCCGGCGTCGACGACGGCGCGGAACGCCTCCCGCTCGGGCGCCGAGACGTGCGTCGAGTGCGCGAAGACGCTCATGTCCCACACGTCCTCGTCCTGGGGGGCGATGTTCCAGTCGCCGACCAGCGCGACCTGCGCCGCGGGGTCCGCGGCCAGCCAGCCCCCGGCCGCGGTGCGCAGCGCGGCCAGCCACTCGAGCTTGTAGTCGTAGTGCGGGTCGCCGAGCTGCCGGCCGTTGGGCACGTACAGGCTCCACACCCGCACCCCGCCGCAGGTGGCGCCGAGCGCGCGGGCCTCGGCGGCGGGCTCGGCACCCTCCTTGGCCGCCCACGTCGGCATGCCGGGGAACCCCACCTCGACGTCGGCCAGCCCGACCCGGGAGACGACGGCGACGCCGTTCCACTGCGAGTGGCCGACGTGCGCCACCTCGTAGCCGAGCTCGGTGAACCGCTCCTCGGGGAACTGGTCGTCGCGGCACTTGGTCTCCTGCAGCGCCAGGACGTCGACGTCGCGGCGCTGCAGCCAGGCCGTCACCCGGTCGACCCGGGTCCGGATGGAGTTGACGTTCCAGGTGGCGAGGCGCACGGTCCCCGAGCCTATGGGGCACCGGGGGTGACCGCCGGGGCCCGTCCGGGCACCGCCCGTGACCAGGGGAGACGCACCTCACGCCCGTTCGGGTGCCCGGGGGCGGTGCTGGGTACGGAGACGCCCGTGACCGCCAGCCGCGAGTGGGATCATGGCCGGATGACCAGGACCCGTGGGAGCGAGATGAGCCGACCCGGTGCAGCCCGGGTGCGTCCGTGAACGAGGACGTCACCCGGCCGATCGGCGACGCCCCGTCCCTCCCGCCGGTGCCCTCGGGGAAGGGAGCGGCCCGCCAGGGGCGCACCCGCCGGCAACGGCGCGAGTCGCGGTCCCTCGCGGCGGTGCTCGGCCTGACCGCCGTCAACGCCGTCGTCCCCGGGACCGCGTTCCTGGCCTCCGGACGGCGCCGCCTGGGCGCGGTCGTCCTGGTCCTGTTCGTGCTGCTCGTCGGCGCCGGCGTCTGGCTGGCCACCGCCGGCCGGCGCACCGCGGTGCGGCTGGCCGTCGACTCCTCGTCGCTGAACTGGATCGTCGCCGCGCTGGTCGTGCTCGCGGTCGCGTGGGTCGCCGTCGTCGTCACCGGCTACCGCTCGCTGCTGCCGCGGCACAGCTCCGCCCCGCGGCACGCCGTCGGTGCCGTCCTGGTGGCCCTCCTGGTCGCGGGGATCGCCTACCCGGCCTACCGGGTCGGGGAGGTGGCGGTGGCGCAGCGCGGCCTGCTCGACGGCGTGTTCGCCGACGACCGCGAGTCGGCCACCGTCGAGGACACGCCGGACCCGTTCGGCAGCAAGGAGCGGGTGAACGTCCTGCTCCTGGGCGGCGACGGGGGCGAGGGCCGCGAGGGCGTGCGCACCGACACCGTCATCGTCGCCAGCGTCGAGACCGAGACCGGTGAGACGACGCTGTTCAGCCTGCCGCGGAACCTGGAGGACCTGCCCTTCCCGGCCGACAGCCCGCTGGCGGAGGTCTACCCCGAGGGCTTCGAGTCCGGCAGCGAGAGCGAGAGCCTGCTCAACTCCGTCTACCGCAACGGGCCGGCCGACCACCCGGACGTCCTCGGCCCCACCGACGACCCCGGCGCGGACTTCCTCAAGCTCGGCGTCGGCGAGGCGCTCGGCCTCCACATCGACTACTTCGTGCTGGTCAACCTCGACGGGTTCAGCCGGCTCGTCGACGCCCTCGGCGGCATCACGGTCAACGTCAACTACTACGTGCCGATCAACGGCATCACCGGTGAGGAACTGCCCGACGACTACATCGCGCCGGGGCCGGACCAGCACCTCGACGGGTACCTCGCCCTGCAGTTCGCCCGCGGCCGGTACGGGCTCACCGACTACGACCGCATGGACCGGCAGCGCTGCACCATCAAGGCGATCGTCGACGAGGCCGACCCGATCACCCTGCTGGAGCAGTACCAGGAGCTGGCCGCGACGACGCAGGACATCGTCAGCACCGACATCCCGCGGTCGGCGCTCGACGACTTCGTCGACCTGGCGTTCCTGGTCAAGGACGCCGAGATCCGCAGCGTCGTCTTCGACACCAGCCTGATCGACCCCGCGTACCCCGACTACGACCGGATGCGCCAGATCGTGGAGGACACCCTCTCCGGTGCCGCCGGCACGTCCGCTCCCGCGCCGGCCCCGGGGACCAGCGCCTCCGGCGCCGAGGTGCCCAACGGGACGCCGCCCGCCCCGGTCGAGGGTGCCCCCACGGCCACCGAGGTCGACGACGCGTGCGCCTTCAACCCGGCGCAGGCGCAGGCCGCCCTGGCCGCCGGCGAGCCGCCCAGCCGCAACGGCTGAGGAAGGACCCCGCTGCCCCTCACCGCTCGCAGGCTCGCGGCGGGACCCTGCAGCGGGGCCGCCGTCAGGTCGCCGGGGCGCTGGCGATCTGGAGGAGGTTGCCGCAGGTGTCGTCGAGGACGGCGGTGGTCACCGGGCCCATCTGCAGCGGCTCCTGGGTGAACCGCACGCCGAGGGCCTTGAGCCGCTCGGTCTCGGCGTGCACGTCGGCCACGGTGAAGGAGTTGTAGGGGATGCCGTCGGCCATGAGCGCCTTCTTCCACGACTGCGCCGCCGGGTGGGCGTCGGGCTCGAGGACCAGCTCCACGCCGTCGGGCGCCT
Source organism: Geodermatophilus sp. SYSU D00867 (assembly GCF_054050315.1). Classification (NCBI taxonomy): domain Bacteria; kingdom Bacillati; phylum Actinomycetota; class Actinomycetes; order Geodermatophilales; family Geodermatophilaceae; genus Geodermatophilus; species Geodermatophilus sp. SYSU D00867. The sequence goes on from NZ_JBJGZC010000005.1 coordinate 81,291, forward strand.
CGGGCGAGACGACGGTCAGCCAGCGGTGCTCGCCGAGCGGCACCTCGGTCTTCTTCACGAAGCCGAGCACCTCGGTGTAGAAGCGCAGCGCCTTCTCCTGGTCGTCGACCAGCACGCTGGTCAGGGTGATCCGCACGGGCCCTCCTCCGTGTCCAGCCGCCACCTCTCGACGATGGCGCGCAGCGGTGCGGTGTCCAGGTGGTGGAACTTGTAGCGACCCTCCCGCCGGGTCCGGACCAGGCCCGCCTGCTCGAGGACCTCGAGGTGCTGGGAGACGGCCTGGCGCGACGAGCCCACCCCGTGCCGCTGGATCAGCCGGGTGCACAGCTCGAACAGCGTCTGGCCGTCCCGGTCCTGCAGCTCGTCGAGCAGTGCGCGCCGGGTCGGATCAGCGAGGGCCCTGAACACGTCGCCCACGGCCGGACGATACGCAAGCGCACGCTTGCCTGTCCAGTGCCGCGGCGTCTGGTTGGCTCGGGCGGGGAGCCGGTCCGGGGACCGGCGGGAACGGAGGCGACATGGGCGGCGGACCGGCACGGCCCGGGGACGGCGGGACGACGGCGCGGCGGGAGCGGCTGGTGGCGCTGCTCGTCCTCGGCATCGGGGTGGTGCTGCTGCTCTCCTCGCCGACGTGGTTCGCCAGCGACCGGGGCGGCGTCGGCGTCGCCCAGCTGTTCGTGGGCGTCGTCCTGCTCGCCGTCGGCGGCTTCCTCCTGCGGCGGTCCCGCTCGGTCCGCTGACGTTGCGGCGCCGGGTGACCGGCACCACACTCCGGGGGACCCAGCGGGCCCCAGGACGGAGGACGCACGTGAAACTGGAGAAGCGGCACCTGCTCGAGATCCTGCGCACCGAGGGCGACCACTCCACCGCGGACGCGGTGGAGAGCCGGTTGCCCGACGAGATCGACACCGACCGCGACGCCGACGCGCTGTCCGGCGTCGGCCTGGACCGCACCCAGTTGCTCGCGAAGCTGGCCGCCGGGGGCTTCGGGACGACGCTGTCCCCGTGAGCTGAGCCCGGACGTGCGACGGGCCGGCACCCCACCGGGGTGCCGGCCCGTCCGGCGTTCCGCTGTCCTCAGCCCACGTACGGACGCTCGCGGGCGAGCTCCTCCTTGGCCACCGACCGCAGGTGCACCGCGTCCGGGCCGTCGGCGATGCGCAGCGTGCGGGCCGAGGCGTAGAAGCGCGCGAGCACGGTGTCGTTGCTGACGCCGGCGCCGCCGTGCACCTGGATGGCCCGGTCGATGACGTCGCAGGCGACGTTCGGCGCGATCACCTTGATGGCGGCGATCTCGGTGCGGGCGCCCTTGGCGCCGTACTTGTCGATCAGGTCGGCGGTGCGCAGCACCAGCAGCCGGGCCTGGTCGATCTCCATGCGCGAGCGGGCGATGGTCTCGCGGACGGTGCCCTGCTCGGCCAGCGGCCGGCCGAAGGCGACCCGCTTCTGCGCGCGGTCGACCATGAGCGCCAGCGCCCGCTCGGCCATGCCCAGGGCGCGCATGCAGTGGTGGATGCGGCCGGGGCCCAGCCGCGCCTGGGCGATCATGAAGCCGTCGCCCTCGCCGGCGAGGATGTTGCTCACCGGGACCCGGACGTCGGTCAGCCGCATCTCGGAGTGGCCGTGCTGGTCCTGGTACCCGAACACCGGCAGGTGCCGGATGATCTCCAGACCCGGGGTGTCGCGCGGCACGAGGACCATCGACTGCTGCCGGTGCGGGGCGCCCTCGGGGTCGGTCTTGCCCATGAGGATGAAGATCTGGCAGCGCTCGTCGGCGGCGCCGCTGGTCCACCACTTGCGGCCGTTGATCACGTACTCGTCGCCGTCGCGGACGATCGACGTCTGGATGTTGCGGGCGTCGGAGGAGGCGACGTCGGGCTCGGTCATCGCGAAGGCCGAGCGGATCTCGCCCTCGAGCAGCGGCTCGAGCCAGCGCTGCTTCTGCTCGGGCGTCCCGAACATCATCAGCGTCTCCATGTTGCCGGTGTCCGGGGCACCGCAGTTGGTCACCTCGGGGGCGATCGTGGGCGACCAGCCCATGATCTCGGCGACCGACGCGTACTCGAGGTTGGTCAGCCCCCCGAGCTCGTGGTGGAAGAGGTTCCAGAGGCCGCGGGCGCGGGCCTCCTTCTTGAGGTCCTCGAGCACCGGCGGGTGCTCGTGGTTGTCGTGGCCGCGCTCGGCGCGCCACGCCTCGTACACGGGCTCGGCGGGGAAGACCTGCTCACGCATGAAGTCCCACATCCGGCCGCAGACGTCCTCGGCTCGGGCGGAGAGGGCGAAGTCCATGCGTCGGAAGGTAGCCCGCCGCGTGACCGGCGTCGCACCGGGGTCGCGCGCCGTCGGGAGCCGGGGACGTCGGGAGCCGGGGACGGCGGGAGCCGGGCACCCACCGCGTGGCGGGTGCCCGGCTCCCGGTGGTCCCCGTCCCGGGAGGACGGGGCCCGTCGCCTAGGGGCGCGAGGAGCGGGCGAGCGTGTTGACCGGGCCGAGCGCGATCACCAGTCCCACCACGGCGGTGGCGACGTGCAGGACGTTGTCCGCGGCGTTGACGTTGAGGAAGTCCCAGTCCTGGTTGATCGCGATCAGGCCGTAGACGAACGCCGCGCCGTAGCCGACGGCGAGCAGCCAGCCGTAGGTTCGGGCGCCGGCCAGCGTGCGGGACAGCAGGACGCCGGCCAGGCCGATCACGATGTGCACGACGTTGTGCAGCGGGTTGATCATGAACACGAGCAGCGTGTCCGTGTTGCCGTCGGTGCGGTTGCTGGCGAAGCCGTCGAAGCCGGTGATGAAGAAGCCGACGATGCCGACGAGCAGGTAGACGACGCCGAAGGCGAGGGCGAGTGTCTGGGGCCAGGCCATGCCCGGCCGAGCGCCGGTGTTTCCCGTGGTGGCCATCTGGTTCCTCCGTGTGTGGACGAGGTCGCCGCCGTCCTGGCGGGCTCGGGGTGTCGCCTACCCCGGCGTGACGGTCGGTAACGGGAGCCCCCCGTCCAGCGGAGGGCCGTTGCCGGATCGTCACCGTCGCGGCAGGCGGTGTACCGGTCTTCGGACGCCGCGGCCGACCCGGTTCACCGGTCACCCGGTGGAGGCGCGGGGGAACGCGCAGGGCCCCGCGCCGGCGGCGCGGGGCCCTGCGGAGGAGGGGTCAGGGGCGGGGCGTCCGCCTCGTCCGGCGGACGACGAACGGGCCGATGGCCAGCAGGTCGACCGGGGCCGAGCCGAAGCACTCCAGGGCGTCGCGCGGGTCGTCGACCATCGGCCGCCCCGCGGTGTTCAGGCTGGTGTTCACCACCACCGGCAGCCCGGTGCGCCGCTCGAACGCCGAGATCATCCGGTGCACCAGCGGCTCGGTCTCCGGGTCGATGGTCTGGATGCGGGCGGTGCCGTCGACGTGGGTGACCGTGGGGATGCGGTCCTTCCACTCCGGGGCGACGTCGTGCACGAAGAGCATGTACGGGGAGGGGATCGGCCCGCGGCCGAAGATCTCCGGCGCCTTCTCCAGCAGCACCATCGGCGCCACGGGGCGGAACTGCTCGCGGCCCTTGACGTCGTTCATCCGCTCGAGGTTGGCCTCGAAGCCGGGGTGGGCGAGCAGGGAGCGGTGGCCGAGCGCCCGCGGGCCGTACTCGCTGCGGCCCTGGAACCAGGCCACGATCCCGTTGTCGGCGAGCACCTCGGCGACGGCCTCGGCGACGTCGTCGGGACGCTCGTAGTCGACGGCGGCGGTCTGCAGCCGGCGCTCGATCTCGTCGTCGCTCCAGCCGCGGCCCAGCGCCGCGCCGGGCATCGGCTCGGTGCGCTCGCCGAGCTCGGCGGCGACGTGCAGGGCGGCGCCGAGGGCCGTGCCGGCGTCACCGGCGGCCGGCTGCACCCACACCTGCTCGAACGGGCTCTCGGCGAGGATGCGGGTGTTGGCCACGCAGTTGAGCGCGGTGCCACCGGCCATCGTGAGCGTCTTCTCGCCGGTCTGCTCGTGCACCCAGCGGGCGAGGTCGACCAGCACCTCCTCCAGCCGCGTCTGCACGCTGGCGGCGAGGTCGGCGTGGTCCTCGGTCCACCGCTCGTCCTTGCCCAGGCGCGGCGCGAACTCGGAGAAGTCGATCCTCTCGGTGCGGAAGCCGCCGTCGCCGGTGGCGCGGATGAGCTCGGACAGCTCGCCGAGGAAGCGCGGCTTGCCGTAGGAGGCCATCGCCATGACCTTGAACTCGTCGGAGCTGCGCAGGAAGCCCAGGTGGTCGGTGAGCTCCTCGTACATGAGGCCCAGCGAGTGCGGCAGCGACTGCCCCGCCAGGATCTCCAGCTGCCCGTCGACGTAGCGGCCGGCGAGGTGGCTGTGCGCCTCGCCGCGGCCGTCGAGCACCAGGACGGCGTTGTCGCGCTGCGGCGCGGCCTTGCCGGCCGACGCCGCGTGCGCGACGTGGTGCTTGACGAAGCGGACCTTCGCGGGGTCCAGGCCGGGGAGGGCGTGCGCGAGGAAGTCCGGCGCCATCTCGGCGTACCTCTTGCGCATGGTGTCGCCGTCGTCGAACAGGCCGGAGTCCTCCGGCGTGCCCATGAGGGCGGGGTCGAAGGAGTAGGCGACGGCGTCGAGCTCCTCGGGGCGGATGCCCGCGTGCTCCAGGCACCACGCGGCCGACAGCTCGGGCAGCTCCCAGGCGCTCCACGGCAGCGGGCGCTTGCCGTGCTTGCGCCGGCTGAAGCGTTCCTCCTCGGCCGCGGCCACGACCTTCCCGTCGACGACGAGGGCCGCCGCCGGGTCGTGGTAGATGGCGTTGATGCCGAGGACCTTCACGTGCGCTCTCCTCCCGCACCGGGCGACGCGCCCGGCGATCCGGCCTTGATCATCGACTTCCCCGGGCGCTCCCGCAGGGTGAGCACCCGATGAGGTGTCCGGTCAGCCGCCGGCCCCCCGCACCTGCAGCAGGTCGTTCGCCTCGACGGCCTTGAGCGCCAGGGTCTTGTAGCCGACCTCCTCGAACAGGACGACGACGCGGTCGTCCTCCACCCGCATGACCACGCCGGGGCCCCACTCGGTGTGCGTCACGGGGGTCTCGGGGGCGAACGGGGTGTCGGCGTCACCGCCGGACGGCTGCTCGCGGGAGGTGCCGGCCGAGCAGTTGTCGCAGTTGCCGCAGGGCTCCTCGAGCTGCTCGCCGAAGTAGCCGAGCAGGTACTGCCGGCGGCACTCGGTGGTCTCGGCGTAGCCGCGCATCATCTCGACGCGGCTCTGGTCGACCCGCTCGTGGTGCTCGGCGAGCTCGCGCGCGGCGGCGGCCGCCTCGCCGGGGGCCGGCGCGCCCTCGGCGGGGTGCGCGGCGCCCTCCTCGTCGAGGACGACGGCGGACACCTGCTCCAGCAGGTTGAGGTCGCGGGCCAGCGGTGTGGCGCCGCGGCCGGTCTCCTCGCGCAGCTGCTTGACGTCGACGCCGTCCTCGACGCCGGCGGCGGGCGCGGCGGCGACCAGCCCGGCGACCTGCTGCAGCTCCTCCTCGGCGGGGGCGCCGGCGGCGAAGAAGCGGCGCAGGCCGAGGTCCTCCTGCCGGTAGACCAGCACCGCGAGCGCGGGCTCACCGTCGCGGCCGGCCCGGCCGATCTCCTGGTAGTAGCTGTCGATCGAGTCGGCGGGCTCGGCGTGGACGACGAACCGGGTGCCGGGCTTGTCGATGCCCATCCCGAACGCCGTGGTGGCGACGACGACGTCGAGCTCGTCCTCCATCCACGCGCGCTGGGTGTCCTCGCGCTCGCTCTTCCTGAGGCCCGCGTGGTACGGCCGCGCCCGCAGCCCGCGCTCGGTGAGCGCCTCCGCGACCTCGAGGGTGCCCTTGCGGGTGGCGCTGTAGACGATGCCGGGGCCGCGGCCGGCCTCGACCTCGGCGGTCGTGCGGTCGAGGACCGCGTTCCGCTTGGCGGTGGCGTCGGCGTGGTGGTCGACCTCGAGCCGGATCTCCGGCCGGTCGAACCCGGCGACGACGACCTCGGGGTCGCGCATCGCCAGCCGCTCGACGATCTCGGCGCGCACCGGCGGGGCCGCGGTGGCGGTCATGGCGAGCACCGTGGGGTGGTCCAGCTGCTCGACCACCTGCCCCAGCCGCAGGTAGTCGGGGCGGAAGTCGTGCCCCCAGGCCGAGACGCAGTGCGCCTCGTCGACGACGAACAGCGCCACGCCGGCCCCGCGGACCGCGTCGACCACCTCGGGCTTGGTCAGCTGCTCGGGAGCGAGGAAGAGGAAGCGGACCGTCCCGTCGGCCAGGCCCTCGAGGGCGGCGCGCTGGTCGCCGGCGGACAGGCTGGAGTTGAGCTGGGCGGCGCGGCCGGCGTCGTCGCCGAGCTCCTGCAGCCGCTCCACCTGGTCGCGCTGCAGGGCGATCAGCGGCGAGACGATGACGACCGGGCCGTCGAGCAGCTGCCCGGCGACCTGGTAGACCGCGCTCTTGCCGGCGCCGGACGGGAGCACCGCCAGCGTGTCCCGGCCGGACAGCACGGCCTGCATGGCCCGCTCCTGGCCGGGACGGAACTCCTCGAAGCCGAGGACGTCGCGGGAGACCTCGCGCAGCCGGCGGGTGCGGACCGAGGCCGAGCCGCCGGCGGGGTTGTCGCTGGGGGTGCGTGACACCGGCTGCCGCTGCCCGGACGCCGCGATCGGCAAACGGAGGCCGGGGTGTCGGCGTCTCCCGGGGGACGCGGCGTGTGCACGGACCGCGGTGGCCGGGGGCCGTGGACGGCGGTGCGTGCACACGCCGCGCACGTAGGGTCCCCGGCGTGAGCGCGAGCTACCGGATCGCCGAGGCCGCGGCGCTGCTCGGGGTCAGCGACGACACCGTGCGCCGGTGGATCGACGGCGGCCGGCTGCCGGCGTCGCGCGAGGGCGGCGGCCCCGCGCACGTCGACGGCGCCGACCTCGCCCGCCTGGCCACCGAGCTGCACGAGGCGCCCGAGCCGGGCACCACCCGCGGCTCCTCGGCGCGCAACCGGCTGGCCGGCATCGTCACCCGGGTCCTGCGCGACACGGTGATGGCGCAGGTGGAGATCCAGGCCGGGCCGTTCCGGCTGGTCTCGCTCATGTCCCGCGAGGCGGCCGACGAGCTGGGCCTCGAGGTCGGCGTCCGCGCCGTCGCCACGGTCAAGGCCACGCAGGTGAGCGTCGACGTCCCGTAGGAGGTCCGCACCTGCGGATCCGGAGGGGCTACTGTCCCGCGCATGCGGGGACGTGGGATCGGTGCGGCGCTGGTCGCGGTGGCGCTCGGCGCCGCCGGGTGCGGGGGAGGGGCCGGCGCGAGCGCGGCCGGGGACGGCGACGGCCCCACCGGCACGCTCACCGTCTTCGCCGCCGCCTCGCTCACCGACGTCTTCACCGACCTCGGGCAGCGGCTGGAGGAGCGGAGCGACGGCCTGACCGTGCAGTTCAACTTCGCCGGCAGCTCGGCGCTGGCCACCCAGCTGACCCAGGGCGCCCCGGCCGACGTCTTCGCCTCGGCCAACGGCACCCAGATGTCGGTGGTCACCGACGCCGGCCTCGCCGACGGCGACCCCACCGTGTTCACCGCCAACGTCCTGCAGATCGCCGTCCCCGCGGGCAACCCGGCCGGCGTCACCGGCCTGGCCGACTTCGCCCGCGAGGAGCTCACCCTCGCCGTCTGCGCACCCGAGGTGCCCTGCGGCGCGGCGTCGGAGGACGTCTTCGCCGCCGCGGGCGTGACGCCCCGCCCGGACACGCAGGAGGAGGACGTCCGCGCCGCGCTGACCAAGGTGGAGCTCGGCGAGGTCGACGCCGCGCTGGTCTACGCCACCGACGTCGTCGCCGCCGGGGACGCCGTCGAGGCCGTCCCCTTCCCCGAGGCGGAGGACGCGGTCAACGACTACCCGCTGTGCACGCTGACCGGCGCCCCCAACCCGGAGGCGGCGCGGGCCTTCGTCGACCTGGTCCTGTCCGAGGAGGGGCAGCGCGCGCTCGGGGACGCGGGCTTCCGGGCGCCGTGAGGCCCGCCCGCACGCCGGCGCCCCTGCTCGTCCCCGCCGCGCTCGCCGTCGCCTTCCTCGTCCTGCCCCTGGTCGCGCTGGTCGTCCGCGCGCCGTGGCCGCAGGTGCCCGCGCTGCTCAGCGAGCCGGGCGTCGGGCAGGCGCTGCGGCTGTCGCTGGTCTCCGCGACGCTGGCCACGCTGGTCTCCGTCGTCCTCGGCGTGCCGCTGGCCTGGGTGCTGGCCCGATCCCGCGCCCGCGGGCGGGCGGTGCTGCGCGCGCTGGTGACCGTGCCGCTGGTGCTCCCGCCGGTGGTGGGCGGCGTCGCGCTGTTCCTCGTGCTGGGCCGCCAGGGGCTGGTCGGGCGCTGGCTCGCCGAGACCACGGGGATCACCGTCCCGTTCACCACCACCGCGGTGGTCGTCGCCGAGACGTTCGTGGCGATGCCGTTCCTCGTGGTGAGCGTCGAGGGGGCGCTGCGGGCCGCCGACGCCCGGTTCGAGGACGCCGCGGCCACCCTCGGTGCCGACCGCTGGACCACCTTCCGCCGGGTCACCCTGCCGCTGGTGGCGCCGGGCGTCGCCGCCGGCGCGGTGCTGTGCTGGGCGCGGGCGCTGGGCGAGTTCGGCGCCACGATCACCTTCGCCGGCAACTTCCCCGGGACGACGCAGACGATGCCGCTCGCGGTCTACCTCGCCCTGCAGCGCGACCCGGACGCGGCGATCGTGCTGTCCCTGGTGCTGCTGGCCGTCTCGGTGGCCACCCTGCTGCTCCTGCGCGACCGCTGGCTGGGGCGCACGGGGGTGGCCCCGTGACCCTGGAGGCGCAGGTCCGCGTCCGCCGCGGCCCGGTGACCGTCGACGTCGCCCTCGACGTGCCCGACGGCGAGGTGCTCGCCGTCCTCGGGCCCAACGGCGCCGGCAAGTCCACGCTCCTGCGGGTGCTGGCCGGCCTGCTGCCGCCCGACGGCGGGCGGGTGGCCGTCGACGGGACCGTGTGGGACGACGTCGACGCCGGCGTGCAGCTGCCCGCGCACCGGCGCCCGCTCGGGATGGTGTTCCAGGACCACCTGCTCTTCCCGCACCTCTCCGTCCTGGACAACGTGGCCTTCGGGCCGCGCACCCGCGGGGCGTCGAAGGCCGACGCGCGCCGCGCCGCGGCCGCGTGGACCGAGCGGGTGGGCCTGGCCGGCCTCGCCGACCGGCGGCCCGCGCAGCTGTCCGGCGGGCAGGCGCAGCGGGCGGCCCTGGCCCGCGCGCTGGTCGGGGACCCGGCGCTGCTGCTGCTCGACGAGCCGCTGTCGGCGCTGGACGCCCGCACCCGGCTCGCCGTCCGCGCGGAGCTGCGCCGGCACCTGGCCGACTACGCGGGCAGCACCGTGCTGGTCACCCACGACCCGGTGGACGCCATGGCGCTGGCCGACCGGGTCGTGGTGGTCGAGGACGGCCGGGTGGTGCAGGCCGGGACGCCCTCCGACGTCAGCCGGCACCCCCGCACCGACTACGTCGCGCGGCTGGTCGGGCTGTCCCTGCTGCCGGGCACGGGGGAGGGGACGACGGTGCGCCTCGACGGCGGTGGCGTGGTGGCGGTGGCCGAGGAGACCGCGGGGCCGGTGTTCGTCGCCGTCCGCCCGGAGTCGGTGGCGCTCTACCCGGTCCGGCCCGAGGGCAGCCCCCGCAACGTCTGGCCGGCGCGGGTGGCCGGGGCGACGCCGCACGGCGCCACGGTGCGCTGCGAGCTCGACGGCGAGGTGCCGCTGGTCGCCGACGTCACCGCGACCGCCTTCGCCGAGCTCGGGCTGGCGCCGGGGTCGCCGGTGTGGGCGGTGGTCAAGGCCTCCGAGGTCGCCGTCTACGCGCGCTGAGACCGGACGCGCTGACAGGCTGGGGTCATGACGACGGTCGCCGGGCTGGTCCTCGCCGCGGGCGGGGGGCGGCGCTACGGCATGCCCAAGGCGCTGGTCGAGTACGGCGGCAGCCTGCTGGTCGAGCGGGCGGTGCGCACGGCCCGCGCGGTGTGCGACCCGGTGCTCGTCGTCCTGGGTGCCCGTGCGGTCGACGTGTGGCGGACTGCCGACCTCACCGGCGCGACCGTGCTGGCCAACCGCGACTGGGAGACCGGCATGGCCTCGAGCCTGCGCACCGGCCTCGACGGCCTGCGCGGCTGGCCCGGGAGGGTCGACGCCGCCCTGGTCACGCTGGTGGACGTGCCGGGGATGACGCCGGAGGCGCTGCGCGCCGTCGCCGCGCACGCGCACCCCGGCGCGCTGGCGGTCGCCGCCTACGACGGCGTCCGCGGGCACCCGGTGCTGCTGGGGCGCGACCACTGGGCCGGGGTGGCGGCGACGGCGACCGGTGACGAGGGCGCCCGCCGCTACCTGGCCGCGCACCCGGTCACCGAGGTCGACTGCACGGGCCTGGCGGACCCGGGGGACCTCGACGTGCCGCCGGGCGGGGTAGCTTCGGCGCCGTGATCGCCCGGGTCGTCGACGAGCCGCTGTCGGTCGCCGAGCACGAGCAGGCCGTGGCCGACGCGGGTGCCGGCGCCGTCGTCTCCTTCTCCGGTGTCGTCCGGGACACCGACGGCGGCCGGTCGGTGACCGAGCTGGAGTACGTCGGCCACCCCACCGCCGCGCAGGTCATCACCGAGCTCGCCGAGGAGTTCGCCGCCCGCCCGGGGATCCGCGCGGTCGCCGTCTCCCACCGGGTCGGCCTGCTGGGCATCGGCGACGTCGCGCTGGCCTGCGCGGTCAGCTCGGCCCACCGCGGGGAGGCCTTCACCGCCTGCGCCGAGCTCGTCGACGAGGTGAAGAAGCGGCTGCCGATCTGGAAGCGCCAGGTCTTCACCGACGGCGACGAGGAGTGGGTCGCCTGCCCCTGAGGCAGGTCGCGTCCCGGTACCGGTGCGGCCCGGCTGCTTGACCGGCCGGGACGCGCGTGGCACAACGATGCCCACTCCAAGGGTGGGGTGGGGCTTGCCCTGGTGTGCCCGCGCACAGCGGCCGGACGACAGCGAGGTGCCCGTGCCCGCGCCGGAGCGCGACCCCGTCCTCGAGGCGATGCCCCTGGGCTACATCGCCGTCGACGCCGACTGGCGGGTCACCTACGTCAACGTCCACGGCGAGGCCGTGGTCGGCCGGACGCGGGAGCAGCTCGTGGGCAGCTGCTTCTGGGCGTCCTTCCCCGCCCACCGGGACGACGAGTTCGGCCGGGTCTACCGCGAGGCGATGGCCACCGGCACCCCGCGGAGCGTCGAGGCCTACCACCCCGAGCCGCTCGACGGCTGGTTCGAGGTGCGCGCCGTCCCGCTGCCGACCGGCCTGGCCCTGTACTTCTCCGAGGTCACCGCCCGCCGGACCGCGCAGGACCGGCTCGCGCTGCTGGCCCGCGTCGGCTCCGAGCTGACCGGCACGCTGGAGCTCGCCGAGGCGGTCCGCCGGATCCCGCGGCTGGTCGTGCCGGAGCTGGGCGAGGCCTGCCTGCTCACCGTCCTCGACGACGACGGCCGCCCCCGCGACCTCGGGTCCTGGCACGGCGACCCCGCCCGCCGCGAGCTGCTGGCCCGCTACGCCGCCGTCCGGCTGCCCGGGATGCCCGCCGCCGCCCCGGTGGTCCGCGCGCTGGCGGGGGAGACGGTGGCCTCCGACGGCGCCGCGGTGCTCGCCGCGATCGAGGACGAGGAGGCCGCCCGGCTCTACCGCGGGCTGGGCGCGCCCGCCGTGCTCGCCGTCCCGCTGCCCGGCCGGGACCGGGTGATCGGCGCGCTGACCTTCCTCGCCGCCGAGAGCCGCAGCGCCGCCCGGGTGGACCCGCTCACCGCCCGCGAGGTCGCGGGCCGGGTGGGCCTGGCGCTGGACAACGTCCGGCTGTTCGCCCGCCAGCACCAGCTCGCCGAGGCGCTGCAGCGCAGTCTGCTCACCGACCCGCGCGGGTCCGGGCTCGGGGCGGTCGAGGTGCGGTACACCCCGGCGGCGGAGGCGGCGCGGGTCGGCGGCGACTGGTACGACGCCTTCGTCCAGCCCGGCGGGGCGACGACGCTGGTCATCGGCGACGTCGTCGGGCACGACACCGCCGCGGCGGCCGCTATGGGGCAGCTGCGCTCGCTGCTGCGCGGCATCGCCGCCTACAGCGACGCCGGCCCCGCCGAGGTGCTGCGCGGGCTGGACGAGGCGATGGCCACCCTCGGCGTGGACACCTACGCCACCGCCGCCGTCGCCCGTTTCGAGCGGCTGCCGGGAGAGGGCGCGGCGACGCGGATGTGCTGGTCCAGCGCCGGCCACCTGCCGCCGCTGGTGCTCGACCCGTCGGGCCGGCCGGTCGAGCTGCCCCCGCCCCCCGGCGACCTGCTGCTCGGCGTCGACCCGGCCGGCGCCCGCGGCGAGAGCGCCGTGGTCCTCGAGCCCGGCTCCACGGTGCTGCTGTTCACCGACGGGCTGGTCGAGCGGCGCGGCCTCGACCTCGACGCCGGGCTGGCCCGGCTGACCGGGGCCGTCACCGAGCTCGCCGGGCGGCCGCTCGACGAGCTGTGCGACGAGGTGATCGAGCGGCTCGTGCACGGCCGGCCCGAGGACGACGTCGCGCTGGTCGCCCTGCGTCTCGGGAGCTGAGGACCCCCGCCACCCCGCTGCCGGACGGCGCCGTGCCGGACGGCCGAGTGCCCGGGCCGGGGCTCAGCCCGGCGGGATGTTGTGGTTGACGTGGAAGAGGTTCCCGGGGTCGTAGCGCCGCTTCACGTCGACGAGCCGCCGGTACTTGGCCGCACCGAAGACCCTGCGCGGGTCGAACCCGCGGTGCCCCGCCGGCTCGGCGCCCTGGAAGTTGACGTACTGGCCCCCGGTGGCGAACGGCTCCATGTCCGTGGCCAGGCCCCGGACGAACGCGGTCCGGGCGTCGTCGTCGGCCGGGTCGCTCCAGAACCCGTAGACGTTGAGCCAGAACCGGGCGGCCCGGTTGGGGAACGGCGTCGCCTCCTCGGGCACGCGTCCGAACGCACCGCCGAGGTGGTGGACGTCGAAGGCGGTGCCGGTCCAGGTCTGCTCCGACGCGCGGCGGACCAGCACGTCGGCCACCGCGGCGTCGAGCCGGTCGAACGAGGTGTTGCGCCAGTAGGCCCGGACGCCGTCGGGGAACAGGGCGTCGAACGCGGACTGCCACTCGACCCACCGCACCGCGCCGAGCTCCTCCTCGTCCGGCGGGGCGAGCGCGCGCAGCCGCTCGGCGTGGGCCTCCCCGGCCGCGTGGTCGGCCGAGGCCCACGCGAACCCGACCAGCAGGAGCGGCTCGTCGCCCAGCCCCGCGACGGGCGGCGGGGTCAACGACGTCGAGATCGCCGTCATCTCGTCCGGCAGGTCGCGCGTCCACCTCTCCATCGCGGCCCACGCCTGGGGCCAGCGGTCCTGCCGGTAGAGGAAGTTGCCGGCGAACACCCGCGGTCCGAGCGGCCGGGCCCGGAAGGTGAAGGAGGTGACCACGCCGAAGTTGCCGCCACCGCCGTGGAGCGCCCAGAAGAGGTCGGGGTGCTCGGTGTCGCCGGCCGTGATCCGCTGCCCGTCGGCGGTGACCAGCTCGACGGACACCAGGTTGTCGGCGGCCAGCCCGTACGGCCGGGTCAGCCAGCCCACCCCTCCGCCGAGGGTGAGCCCCGCGATGCCGGTACCGGACACGACGCCGACCGGCACGACGAGCCCGTGCGGCTCCGTGGCCGCGTCGACGTGGGCCAGCGTGGCGCCCGCCTCGACGCGCACGGTCCCCGCCGCCGGGTCGACCGACACGGCGTGCAGGCCGCCGAGGTCGAGCACGACCCCGCCGTCCACGCTGCTGGTGCCGGCGACGTTGTGCCCCCCTCCGCGCACGGCCAGGTCGAGGGCGTGCTCCCGGGCGTAGCCGATGGTGGGCGCGACGTCCTCCACGCCGGCGGCCCGCACCACGGCCCAGGGACGACGGTCGATCATGCCGTTCCACACCGCGCGGGCCTCGTCGTAGCCGGGGTCGTGCTCCCCGACCACGGTGCCCGACACGCGGGCACGGAGGTCGTCCAGCTCGGGGCGCAGCCGTGTCGTCGTCATGGGTAGCCCCCATCCGGGTCCGCCCCCGCTGGCCGCCATGCTTCGCCCGGGGGCGGACACCGGTCAAGACGCACGGGCCGGCGGACGGGGCGCCGGACGGTGCTCCCGCTCAGCCGGCGGTGGAGCCGCCCTCGTCGGTCGGGCGGGTGCGCCTGTGCGCGGCCTCCTCGGCGCGCTCCTCCTCCAGCTCCGCCTCGCCCTCCAGCCGGTGGGCCTCGCCGGCCACCTGCGCGGCGGCGTCGCCGTGCGACTGGCCGTAGACCTCCTCGGCCCGCCCGAGCAGCTCCTCGGCCTTGGCCTTCGCCTTCTCGATGAAGCTCATCGCGCTCCCGTCCTCTCGGCGTTCCGGTGTGCGGAGTCCCGGTGTGCAGCATCCCGGATCTCGCCGACGAGCTCCTCCAGGATGTCCTCGAGCGCGACGACGCCGGCGACGCGGCCGCCCTCGGTGACCGCGGCGAACTGGGCGCGACCGGCCTGCATGACGCCCAGCGTGCGGCGCAGGTCGTCCTCGGCGGCCACCCGGGGCAGCGGCCGGGTGATGTCCTTGACCCGCGGCTCCGGCGCGCCGTCGGCGGCCAGCACGTCCTTGACGTGGACGTAGCCGAGCAGCCGGTCGCCGACGGCCACCGGGAAGCGGGAGAAGCCGGTGGCGGCCGCGGCGCGCTCCACGGCGGCGACGTCGTCGTCCGGCGCGACGACGGTCAGCGCGGCCCGCGGGATGAGCACCGAGCGGGTGTCGCGCTCCTCCAGCTGCAGCGCGCCGGTGAGCAGCTCGTGGCCGCGCTCGTCGAGCAGGCCGCCGGCGCGGGACTCGTCGATCAGGCCGGCGACCTCGTCGCGGGTGAAGGCGCTGGTCACCTCGTCCCTGGGCTGGACGCGCAGCAGCCGCAGCACCCCGTTGGCCAGCGCGTTGAGCGAGACGATCACCGGCTTGAGCACCGTGACCACGCCGGACAGCAGCGGGGCGAGGACCAGCGCGGCCCGGTCGGGGCCGGCCAGCGCCAGGTTCTTCGGCACCATCTCGCCGATCACCACGTGCAGCGCGACGACGACGGTCAACGCGATCACGAACGAGATCGGGTGCACCAGCGCCTCGGGCACCGACAGCGCCTCGAACACCGGCTCGAGCAGGTGCGCCACCGCGGGCTCGCCGATGGCGCCCAGCCCCAGCGAGCAGACGGTGATGCCCAGCTGCGCGCCGGCCATCATCAGCGACACGCGCTCCATCGCGGCCAGCGTGGTGCGGGCGCGGCGGGAGCCCGCCTCGGCCAGCGGCTCGATCGAGGAGCGGCGCGCGGAGATGAGCGCGAACTCCGCGCCGACGAAGAACGCGTTGGCGAGCAGCAGCACGACGGCGACCAGCACGCCGACCCAGTCACCCACGGTCGTCCTCCTCGTCGTCGCCGGTGGTGGCCGGCAGGCCGCCGACGACGGCCCGCTCGACGCGGGTGCCGTCGACCCGCTCGACCTGCACCCACACGCCGGCCGGGAGCCCCTCGGCCTCGGCGGCCAGCTCCGGCGGCAGGGCGGGCCGCGCCTCGATCCGGTCCCCGACCTCGGGGATCCGGCCGAGCACGTGCAGCACCAGGCCGCCGAGGGTCTCCCAGTGCCGGTCGGCGGGCACGGCCAGGCCGGTCGCGGCGGCCACCTCGTCGGGCCGCAGCAGCCCGGACACCGACCAGGTGCCGTCGCCGCGGTCGACGACGTCGTCGCCGGTCTCCTGGTCGTGCTCGTCGGTGAGGTCGCCGACGATCTCCTCCACGAGGTCCTCGACGGTCACCACGCCGTCGGTGCCGCCGTACTCGTCGACGACGACGGCCATCTGCAGCCCGCCGCGGCGCAGGTCGCCGAGCAGGTCGTCCAGCCGCCGGGAGGTGGGGACGAACAGCGGCGGCAGCATGACCGCCGAGACCGGGGTGTCGGCCCGCCGGTCGCGGGCGACGGCGAGGGCGTGTTTCACGTGGACCATCCCGACGACGTCGTCGACGCCGCCGTCGGCGACCACCGGGAACCGGGAGTGCCCCGAGTCGCGCGCGGCGGTGAGCACCTCGGCCACGGGGGCGTCGGCGGGGACGGTGGTCATGCGGGTGCGCGGCGTGGCCGCGTCGCTGGCGCGCAGCTCGCCGAAGGCCAGCCCGCGCTCGAGCATCACCGCGGTCTCGGCGGGCAGGGTGCCCTGCCGGCCCGAGCGGCGGACCAGCGAGGTCAGCTCCTCCGGCGAGCGGGCCGAGGCCAGCTCCTCCTGTGGCTCCACGCCGAACAGCCGGCGCAGCATCGCGTTGGCCCAGCCGTTGAGGAACCGGATGACCAGCGACGTCGCCTTCGTGAAGCCGCGCTGGAAGCCGGCGACGGCGCGGGCGGTGTGCAGCGGCTGGCTGATCGCCACGTTCTTGGGCACCAGCTCGCCGAACACCATGGTCAACACGGTGGCCAGGACCAGGGCGAGGGTGATCGACACCGACCGGGCCGCGGCGCCGGACAGGCCGGCCGACTCCAGCGGCCCGCGCAGCAGCGCGGCGATGGAGGGCTCGGCGACGAAGCCGATGGCCAGGTTGGTGACGGTGATGCCGAGCTGGGCGCCGGAGAGCTGGGTCGACAGCGTCCGCAGCGCGGCGAGGACGCCCGCCGACCCGCGGACGCCGGCCTCGGTCTCGCGCTCGACGGTGGCCCGGTCGACGGTCACCAGCGCGAACTCGAAGGCCACGAAGCCGGCGCAGGCGAGGACCAGCAGGACGCCGACGAGGACCAGCAGCCACTCGATCACGGAGCGACCTCGGTGGCGGGGGAGGGCAGGGGACGGCTCGTATGGTGAGGCTGGCTCACGAGGGGGCGGTCATCCTCCGGCGAAGGGGGGCAGCACGTCCACGACCGCCCCGGGCGACAGCTCCAACGCGCGGTCGCGCGTCTGCGTTCCGTCGACCAGGAAGGAGCAGGCGGTGAGCACCCGTTCGAGGCGCTCGCCGTGGGCGTCGACGATCCGGCCGACCAGCTCCTGGAGCGTGCCGGCCTCGCAGGTCTCGGTGTCCACGCCGGCCGCGGCGCGGGCGCCGGCGAAGTAGCGGACGGTCACCATCTCAGCCGCCGATGGCCGACATCGGCCGGGACGGCTGCAGGAAGCTCGGGTCGTCGATGCCGTGGCCGGGCAGCTTGGCCAGGGTGGCGAT
This sequence comes from Geodermatophilus sp. SYSU D00867, assembly GCF_054050315.1. Classification (NCBI taxonomy): domain Bacteria; kingdom Bacillati; phylum Actinomycetota; class Actinomycetes; order Geodermatophilales; family Geodermatophilaceae; genus Geodermatophilus; species Geodermatophilus sp. SYSU D00867. Next base: position 98,478 of record NZ_JBJGZC010000005.1, read on the forward strand.
CCGCCAGCGGTCGGCGAGCTCGGCGTCGGTGGCGCCCTCGCGCATCGCCGTCCGCAGGTCGGACTCCTCGCGGGCGAACAGGCAGTTGCGGACCTGGCCGTCGGCGGTGAGCCGGGTGCGGTCGCAGGTGCCGCAGAAGGAGCGGGTGACCGAGGCGATCACGCCGACGGTGGCCGGGCCGCCGTCGACCAGCCACCGCTCGGCCGGCGCCGAGCCGCGCTCCTCGGTGTCGGGCGTGAGGTCGTGTGCGGCCGAGAGCCGCTCGAGGACGTCCTCCGCGGTGACCATCTCGCTGCGGGTCCAGGCGTGGTGCGCGTCGAGCGGCATCTGCTCGATGAACCGCAGCTGGTAGCCGCGCTCGAGGCAGAAGTCGAGCAGCGGGACGGCGTCGGCCTCGTTCATGCCGCGCAGCAGGACCGCGTTGACCTTGACCGGGGTGAGCCCGGCGTCCTGGGCGGCCTGCAGCCCGGCCAGGACGTCGTCGAGCCGGTCGCGGTGGGTGAGGGCCTTGAACCGCTCGCGGTCGAGGGTGTCGAGGCTGACGTTGATCCGGTCCAGCCCCGCCGCGGCGAGCGCGGGGGCGACGCGGGCCAGCCCGATGCCGTTGGTGGTGAGGCTGACCTCCGGGCGCGGCGCGAGTGCCGTCGTGGCCTCGACGATGCCGACCAGGCCCGGGCGCAGCAGCGGCTCGCCACCGGTGAAGCGGACCTCGCGGACGCCCAGCTGCTCGACGCCGATGCGGACCAGCCGGACGACCTCGTCGTCGGTGAGCTGCTCGACCTTGGGCAGCCACTGCAGCCCCTCGGGCGGCATGCAGTAGGTGCAGCGCAGGTTGCAGCGGTCGGTGAGCGAGACCCGCAGGTCGGTGGCGACCCGGCCGTGCCGGTCGACCAGCCCGCCGGTGCCCGGGACGCCGTCGGCCGGACGGGTCCAGGGGTCGGGGAGCGGGGTCGCACTCACGCTGGCGAATGTAGTGCGCAACGGCGATCACGTCCCCCGTCCCGCGACAGGAACCGGCCGGCCCCCGCATCCGCGGAGCCGATCGCCGGGCCCGGGCCGCTGGTGCGGAGGCCGAGGTTGCAGCCGGGTTGCCGGCGGGCGGGCAGGCGGAAACCGGGACGACGACGTCGGTGCCCGTTGTTACGGTCGGGGCGCCACCCGAGAGTCCGGCGGGCAGTCCCGCACTCGCCTGTGGCCAGGAAGCGCGAGAAGAGCCCGTGTCACCCCGCACGCTGTTCGGCCCCTACGGCCGCCTGTTCACCGTCCCCGGAGCCGTCTGGTTCTCCCTCGCCGGGTGGGTCGCGCGGCTCCCGCTGCCGATGCTCGGCCTGGGCGCGGTGCTGCTGGTCGAGGGCGAGTCCGGCAGCTACGGCCTGGCCGGCGCCGTCTCCGGGACCCTCGCCCTCGCGGCCGCGGTCGGCGGGCCGCAGTGGGCCCGCGCCATGGACCGCCGCGGCCAGGGGCGGGTCCTGCAGGCGGCGATGGCCGCCTACCTCGCCACCGGGCTGGCGTTCGTCGGCGTCGTCGTCGCCGACGGGCCGCGCTGGGCGTGGTTCGCCCTCGCCGGGCTGACCGGGGCGAGCCTGCCCAACATCGGCGCGCTGGTCCGCGCCCGGTGGGCGGCCGCGCTGGAGGACGCCGAGCGCCGGCAGACCGCCTTCGCCTTCGAGTCCGTCGTCGACGAGGTCGTCTTCGTCGTCGGCCCGCCGCTGGTGACCGTGCTCGGCACGATGGTCGCCCCGGCCGCCGGCTTCACCACCGGCATCGTGCTGGGCACCGTCGGCGGGCTGTGGCTGGCGCGGCAGCGCGCCACCGAGCCCACCGCGACGCCCGCGCCGTCCGCCGGCGGGCGGCACCGGCCGGCCGCGCTGAACGCGGCGGTGCTGCTGGTCTGCGCGACCTACCTGGGCGTGGGGACCGTGTTCGGCGCGATGGACGTCGTCGTCGTGGGCTTCGCCGAGGAGCAGGGCGCGCCCGCGCTGGCCGGGCTGGCGCTCGCGCTCTACGCCGGCGGCAGCCTGGTCGCCGGGCTCGCCTACGGGGTGGCGCGGCTGCGCGGCACGCTGGCCACCCGGTTCCTCGCGACGGCGGTCTTCTTCGGCCTGGCCGCGCAGGGGCTGTGGGCGGTGGCCTCGCTGCCGCTGCTGGTCGGCGCCGGGTTCCTCGCCGGGCTCGCCGTCGCGCCGGTGCTGGTGTCCGGGACGTCGCTGGCCGAGTCCCGGGTGCCGCGGGCGGCGCTCACCGAGGCGCTGGCCTGGACCAACACCGGCCTGACGCTGGGCGTCACCGCCGGCTCGGCGCTGGCCGGCGCGGCGGTGGACGCGTGGGGCGCCCGGGCGGCCTTCGCCGTCCCCGCGCTGGCCGCGGCCGGCGCGGCCGGGCTCGCGCTGCTCGGCGCGCCGCTGCTGCGCCGCCCGGCGCTCGAGCCGGTGGCGGCGTGAGCGTCACCGTGCGGCCGCTGGCCGACGACGAGCTCCCCGCCGCCTGGGAGCTGGGCCGCCTGGCCTTCGGCGGGCCGGCCGCTGCGCCGGAGTGGGTGCTGCGGCCGGTCGAGGGGCTGGTGCGGCTGGGCGCGTTCGACGCCCGCGGCCGGCTGGTCGGCAAGGCCACCGACACCGGTCACCGGCAGTGGTGGGGCGGCCGGGAGGTGGCCACGGTGGACGTCGGCGGCGTCGCTGTCCTGCCCGAGTACCGGGGCGCGGGGGTGGCCCGCGCGCTGCTCACCGACCTGCTCGCCCGCGGTCACGAGCGCGGTGCCGCGGTCAGCGCGCTGTTCCCGACCGTGTCGGCGGTGTACCGGAACCTCGGGTGGGAGGTCGTGGGCGCCCTGCAGCGGGTGGACCTGGACACCGCCTCGCTGCCGTCCGCGCCCGTGCCGGGCGTGCAGGTGCGGCCCGGCGGGCCGGCCGACCTGCCCGTCGTCGACGGGCTGTACGAGACCCTCGCCCGCCCGCGCACCGGGCTGCTCACCCGGCGCGGGGGCGTCTTCGACCTGCCGCACGAGGGCCCCTGGCCCGACGGGGTGGACGGGCTCACGGTGGTCGAGCAGGACGGCGTCCCGACCGGGGCCCTCGTGTACGGGCGCGGGCGCGGCTACGGCCCCGAGGCGCTGCTCACCGTCCACGACGCGGTGGCGGTCACCGCCGACGCCGCGCGGGCGCTGGTCGGGGTGCTGGCCGGGTGGCGGACCGTGACCCGCACCGTCCGCCTGCCCCTGCTCGCCGGCGACGCGATCGCCGGGGCGCTGCCGCTGGAGCGCTCGCCGGCCGGTCCCGGGGTGGCGTTCATGCACCGACCGGTCGACGTGGTCCGCGCGGTCGCCGACCGCGGCTGGCCCGGGCACGTCCGCGGACGGGTGGCGTTCACGCTGCTCGACCCCCTCGTGCCCGGCAACGCCGGTCCCTGGGAGCTCGAGCTCGCCGACGGCGCCGGGGAGCTGCGCCGCGCGGACCGCGAGCCGGGGCTCGTCCTGGCGGTGCGCGGGTTCGCCCAGCTGTACTGCGGCGTCACCAGCGGCCGGGCCGCGGCGCTGGCCGGGCTCGTGACCGGCCCGGACGACCCGTCCGCGCTGGACCTGCTCGCCTCCGGGCCGCCGGTCGGCCTGCTCGACTACTTCTGACACGGGTTGAGCGCCGGGCTGCCGGGTAGGCGGGGGGCCGGTGTTCCGTGCCCACGCGAGTGCGCGGCGCCGCAACCGTCATCAGCGAGAGGAGCCCCCGTGGCCACCGTGCCCGCGATCCGACTCAACAACGGCGTCGAGATCCCCCAGTTGGGGTTCGGCGTCTACCAGGTCCCGCCGGACCGGACCGTCGAGGCGGTCCGCACCGCACTCGAGGTCGGCTACCGGCACATCGACACCGCCGAGATGTACGGCAACGAGAAGGAGGTCGGCCAGGCCGTCCGCGAGTCGGGCATCGACCGGTCCGAGGTCTTCGTCACCAGCAAGCTCAACAACGGCTTCCACCGCCGCGGGGACGCCCTGAAGGCCTTCGACCAGACGCTCGACGACCTCGGCTTCGACTACCTGGACCTGTTCCTGATCCACTGGCCGCTGCCGACCATCGACGTCGACTACGTCGAGACGTGGAAGGCCATGGAGGAGATCTACGCCGGGGGGAAGTGCCGCGCGGTCGGCGTCTCCAACTTCAACCCGCACCACCTGCGCCGGCTGTTCGGCGAGACCGAGGTGCGCCCGGCGGTCAACCAGATCGAGGTGCACCCCTACCTCACCAACGACGAGGTCCGCGCCTTCGACGCCGAGCACGAGATCGTCACCGAGGCCTGGTCGCCGATCGCGCAGGGCAAGGTCCTCGACGACCCGGCGATCGTCGCGATCGCGGAGAAGCTGGACCGCACGCCCGCCCAGGTCGTGCTGCGGTGGCACGTGCAGCGCGGCGACGTCGTCTTCCCGAAGTCGGTGACCCGCGCGCGGGTCGAGGAGAACTTCGCGCTGTTCGACTTCGAGCTCGACGAGGGCCAGATGGCCACCGTCACCGGCCTCGACCGCGGCGAGCGCACCGGCCCCGACCCGGACACGTTCGACTACGTGCCCGGCTGATCCCTCGCCTGCCCCCACCGCTCGCGGCCCTCCTGCAGGGGCCCGCCGCGAGCCTGCGAGCGGTGGGGGGCAGGAGGGTCCTTCCTCAGTCCGTCGTGACGAAGTCGATGAGCTCCTCGACGCGGCCGATCAGCGCGGGCTCGAGGTCGGTCCAGGTCCGCACGCGGGCCAGGATGCGCTGGGCCCACACGTAGCCGGTGTCGTCCTCCCAGTCCAGGCGGCGGCAGACGCCGGTCTTCCAGTCCTCGCCCCTCGGGACCTCCGGCCAGGCGCGGATGCCGACGACGGAGGGCTTGACCGCCTGCCAGACGTCGACGAACGGGTGGCCGACGACGAGCGCGTGCTGCCCGGTCACCTGCTCGGCGATCCGCGACTCCTTCGACCCGCGCACCAGGTGGTCGACCAGCACGCCGAGCCGCCGGCCCTGCCCGGGACGGAACTCGCGGACGATGCCGGGCAGGTCGTCGACGCCGTGCAGCGGCTCCACGACGACGCCCTCGATGCGCAGGTCGTGGCCCCACACCTTCTCGACCAGCTCGGCGTCGTGCTTGCCCTCGACGTAGATGCGGCCCTCGCGGGCGACGCGGGCGCGCGCACCGGCCACGTAGGTCGAGCCCGAGGCGCTGCGGGTCGGCGTCACCGGGCCCTTCGGCGTCGGGCGCACGAGCACCACCGGACGGCCGTCGACCCAGAAGCCGGGGCCGAGCGGGTAGGTGCGGACCTTCCCGAACCGGTCCTCGAGGTGGACGACGTCCTTCTCGCAGCGCACGACGGCGCCGACGAACCCCGAGCTGGGGTCCTCGACGACGAGGTCGCGTTCGGCGGCCACCTGTGGCGGCGGCTTCTTGACCGTGCGGGGGTGCACCAGGTTGTCGTAGGGGGAACGCGGCGGCACGGGTCCCAGGAGAGCCGATGACCGCGGATGAGGCCCGCAGACGCGCCGAGCGGGCCGTGTGTGAGGAAGGCCGCGACACGCCCGAGGTCGTGCCGATCGCGGAACGTCACGGGACGTCGCGATCGGTCGACGACGCGCCAGCTCATCGGAACACCGCGGTGACCAGCGGAAACGGCCGTCCCGCCGCCGGGGCCGCTCGGGCGGGGCGGTGCACGCTCAGCCACCGAAGCGTGGCACTCGATCTCCGTCGTTTCGCCGCGCCGAGCCCGGTCACCCATCTAACCGACCGTCACACCACAGCTCAGATGGGAGCGAGAGCGACGATGATCAGCACCGACACCATCAGCCGCGTGATCGGACAGGACGTCTACGACGAGGCCGGCGAGAAGATCGGCTCGGCCTCCGAGGTCTACCTCGACGACGAGACCGGTCAGCCGGAGTGGGCCACGGTGCGCACCGGGCTGTTCGGCACCAAGGAGTCCTTCGTCCCGCTGCGGGACGCCGACCTGACCAACGACGGCCTGCGCGTACGCGTCAGCAAGGCCCAGGTCAAGGACGCCCCGAAGATCGACACCGACGGGCACCTGTCCCCGCAGGAGGAGCAGGAGCTGTACCGGTACTACGGCCTCGGCTTCGGCTCGGGCACGCAGACCACGACGCAGACCACGGCGCAGACCACCTCGCAGACCACGACGGACGTCGGCACCGCCGGCACCTACTCGCTGGACCAGGACCGGTCGCAGCAGGATCTGACGACGGCCGGCACCGGCACCGTCGGGATGGCGACCGACCGTGACCGCGACGGCGTGCGCGACGACCTCGAGACCCGCGGCACCGTGGGTCACGACGTCTCCGGCCCGACGACCGACAACGCCATGACCCGCTCCGAGGAGCACCTCGACGTGGGCACCCAGCGCGTCGAGGCCGGCCGGGCGCGGCTGCGGAAGTACGTCGTCACGGAGAACGTGAGCCAGACCGTCCCCGTCTCCCACGAGGAGGTGCGGGTCGAGCGCGAGCCCATCACCGACGCCAACATCGGCAACGCGATGGACGGGCCGGCCATCTCCGAGGAGGAGCACGAGGTCGTCCTGCACGCCGAGCGCCCCGTCGTGTCCAAGGAGGCCACGCCGGTCGAGCGCGTCCGCCTCGACACCCAGACGGTGACCGAGCAGGAGACCGTCTCCGACCAGGTGCGCCGCGAGGAGATCGAGGTCGACGGCGGCACCACGGGCGTCGCCGGCACCACGACCGGGACGACCACCGGCACCACCGGGGACGACCGCGGCCTCGTGCAGAAGGCCAAGGACGCCCTGGACCGCGACAACGACGGCAAGATCGGTCGCTGAACCGGTAACAGCACCACGGCCCGGTCCTGACCGGGCGCACCAGACGGCGGTGGCCGGCCGGAGACGACGACTCCCGGCCGGCCACCGTGGCGTCTGCAACGGTTGCGGGCACCGGGGCCGCGGCGTGTCGCCCGCCTGCGCAGGTGGGATGCTCGGCGGCGTGACCGAGACCACGACCGAGCTCCCCGGGACCGACGCCCTGCCCGGCGGACCCGACGAGCTGGCCGCGGCGCTCCGCTCGACCGGCTACCTCCCCGACGAGGGCCTGGCCACCGCCGCCTACCTGGCGCTGGTCATGCGCCGCCCGCTGTTCCTCGAGGGCGAGGCCGGCGTCGGCAAGACCGCCCTGGCCCGGGCGCTGGCCGAGGTCACCGGCCGCCCGCTGTACCGCCTGCAGTGCTACGAGGGCCTGGAGGCCAGCCAGGCGCTCTACGACTGGGACTTCGGCCGCCAGCTGCTGCACCTGCGCGCCGCCGAGGCCGCGCACGCCACCGGCGACACCGAGGCGCTCGAGGCCTCGCTCTACGACCGCCGGTTCCTGCTCGCCCGCCCCCTGCTGCAGGCGCTGGAGGACTCCCCGAGCGTGCTGCTGGTCGACGAGGTCGACCGCGCCGACGACGAGTTCGAGGCCTTCCTGCTCGAGGTGCTGTCGGACTTCACCATCTCCATCCCGGAGCTCGGCACCGTGCGCGCCGAGGTGCCGCCACTGGTGGTGCTGACCTCCAACCGCACCCGCGAGGTGCACGACGCGCTCAAGCGCCGCTGCCTCTACCACTGGCTGCAGCACCCCGACTTCGACCGCGAGGTCGCCATCCTGCGCGCCCGGCTGCCCGAGGTCACCGAGCAGCTGGCCCGCGAGGTGGCCCGGGCGACCGGGAAGCTGCGGACGCTGGACCTGCTCAAGCCGCCGGGCGTCGCCGAGGCGATGGACTGGGCCACCGCGCTGCACGCCCTCGGCGCCCGCGACCTGGACCCCGACCTCGCCGCCCGCACCCTCGGCGCGGTGCTCAAGTACCGCGAGGACACCGACCGGGTGCACGCGCTGGCCCGCGGAGCGCTGTTCGGTGGCGGGTGAAGGACCCCGTCCCCCTCACGCCTCGCACGCTCGGCGCGAGCCTCCGGACGGGGCCGTTCCAGCACGTCACCACGTCGTGGCCACCGTCCTGGGGTTCGCCCGGACGCTGCGCGCCGCCGGGGTGGCCGCCTCCCCGGACCGGGTCGAGGCGATGCTGTCGGCGGTGGCGGTGCTCGACGTCCTCGACGCCACCGCCGTCTACTGGGCCGGGCGGCTGACGCTGTGCTCGGGTCCGGACGACCTCGACCGCTACGACGCCGCGTTCGCCGCGTACTTCGGCGGCGAGGTCCCCCGCCGGTCGACGCCGGCGACGAGCGCGCCGCCCAGGACCGCCGCCACCGCGCCTCTGGAGCAGGGCGGCGGTCCCGGTGAGGAGGGCGAGGCGCCCTCGGACCTCGCCGTCGCCGCCTCGGCCGAGGAGGTGCTGCGGCACCGCGACGTCGCCGACCTGACGCCGGCCGAGCGCGAGCACCTGCGGCGGCTGTTCGCGCTGGTCCGCCCCGCGGCGCCCATGCGCCCGGCCCGCCGCCGCCGGCCTGCCCCGCACGGCGCGGTGCACCCGGCGCGCACGGTGCGGCGGGCGCTGCGCGACGGCGGCGAGGTCACCCGGCTGCTGCACCGGCGGGCCCGGCCGCGGCCGCGGCGGGTGGTGCTGCTGGTCGACGTCTCCGGCTCGATGAGCCCCTACGCCGACGCGCTGCTGCGCTTCGCCCACGCCGCGGTGCGCGCCCGGCCGGCCTCGACCGAGGTGTTCACCATCGGCACCCGGCTGACCCGGGTGACCCGCGAGATGCGGCTGCGCGACCCCGACCGGGCGCTGGCGGCCAGCGGCGGCGCGATCCCCGACTGGTCCGGCGGCACGCGGCTGGGCGAGGTGCTCAAGGCGTTCCTGGACCGGTGGGGGCAGCGCGGGACCGCCCGCGGCGCCGTCGTCGTGGTGTGCAGCGACGGGTGGGAGCGGGGCAGCCCCGACCTGCTGCGCGAGCAGATGGCGCGGCTGCGCCGGCTCGCGCACGCCGTCGTCTGGGTGAACCCGCACAAGGGCCGGGCCGGCTACGAGCCGCTGACCGGTGGGATGCAGGCGGCGCTGCCGTCGGTCGACGCGTTCGTGTCCGGCCACAGCCTGGCCGCCTTCGAGGAGCTTTCAGGGGTGATCTCGCGTGCGTGAGGTGCTGGACGACCTGGTCGGCTGGTGGCAGGCCGGCGAGACGGTCGGGATGGGGACGGTGGTCGCCACCTGGCGGTCCGCGCCGCGGCCGGCCGGGGCGGCCATGCTGGTCGGTCCCGACGGGACGGCGGTCGGCAGCGTGTCCGGCGGCTGCGTCGAGGGGGCGGTGTACGAGGAGGCGCGGGACGTCGTCGAGTCCGGCGTCCCGACGCTGGAGCGCTACGGCGTCAGCGACGACGACGCGTTCGCCGTCGGGCTGACCTGCGGCGGGATCCTCGACGTGTTCGTCGAGCCGGTCTCGCGCGAGTCGTTCCCCGAGCTGGGGGAGATCGCCGAGTCGGTGGGCCGGCACGAGCCGGTCGCCGTCGTCACCTGCGTGCGCGGGCCCGAGGACCGCATCGGCCGGCGGCTGGTGCTCTGGCCCGACCGGTCCTCCGGCACGCTCGGCCTGCAGCGCCTCGACGACGCCGTCGCCGACGACGCCCGCGGCATGCTCGCCGCCGGCCGCACCGGCACGCTGACCTACGGCCACGATGGCGAGCGGCGCGGCGACGAGCTGACGCTGTTCGTCTCCTCCTTCGCCCCGCCGGCGCGGATGGTCGTGTTCGGCGCCATCGACTTCGCGGCCGCCGTCGCCCGCGTCGGGGCGTTCCTCGGCTACCGGGTGACCGTGTGCGACGCCCGGCCGGTGTTCGCCACCGCCCGCCGCTTCCCCGACGCGCACGAGGTCGTCGTCGAGTGGCCGCACCGCTACCTGCAGGCCGAGGTCGACGCCGGGCGCATCGACGAGCGCACCGTGCTGTGCGTGCTCACCCACGACCCGAAGTTCGACATCCCGCTGCTGGAGGTGGCGCTGCGGCTGCCGGTGGCCTACGTGGGCGCGATGGGCTCGCGGCGCACGCACGACGAGCGGCTCGAGCGGCTGCGCGAGGCGGGGCTGTCCGAGGCCGAGCTGGCCCGGCTGTCCTCGCCGATCGGCCTGGACCTGGGGGCCCGCACCCCCGAGGAGACCGCCGTCTCGATCGCCGCGGAGATCATCGCCGGGCGCTGGGGCGGCACGGGCGAGCGGCTGAGCGGCACCGCGGGGCCGATCCACCACACCGCCGAGCGCTGAGGGTCGTGGACATAGCGGAAGGGGTATACCGTTCCTGGTATGCCGCCGCCGCGCCGCAGCCGCTTCCCCGGCCTGGAGGACCGGGGTGAGCGCCGGCGCGGGCTGATCGAGGAGCTGGTCCGGCTGCGCCGGGAGAGCGAGCTGAGCCAGACGCAGGTCGCGGCGCGCATGGGGACGTCGCAGTCCGCCGTCGCCCGCCTGGAGAGCGGGGAGCTGGACGCGCGGCTGTCGACGCTGGAGCGCTACGCGGCCGCCCTGGGCCGCACCGTCGACTGGCAGGTCCGCACGTCCGAGGAGTTCCCGTGACCCGTCCCCCAGGCACCTGGCCACCCCTCCCGCCGGAGCCCCCGTTCCCGCTGCCGCCGCCCGACTCCCCGCGCAGCCCGTGGCAGCCGCCGCCCCGGCCGCCCGCCGTCCCCGGGCAGGGCGCGACGACGATGTCCGTCGTCGTCGGCTCGCCCGACTGGCTGGCCGAGCGGCTGGTCGAGCACCGCATGGTGACGCTGTCCGGCGAGCTCGACGCCGACGCGGTCAACCGGGCGGTCGCCGAGCTGGCGCTGCTCGACGCCGACGGCGACGGCCCGGTGCAGCTGCGGCTGTCGGGTGTGAGCGCCGACCTGGACGCCGCCCTGGTCCTCGTCGACGCGATCGACCTCATGGGCGCGCCGGTGCACGTCACCTGCCTCGGCACGATCACCGGCGCCGCGGTCGCCGTGCTCGCGGTGGCCGACCGGCGCACCGCCGGGACCCACGCCCTGTTCCAGCTGACCGGGCCGCGGGCGCCGGGCAGCGGCCTCGGCCGGGACGTCGAGGCCCTCGCCGCCGAGCACGCCCGGCGGCTGCGCCGGCTGCAGGAGCGGCTGGCCGGGGCCACCGGTCGCGACGTCGAGCAGGTCGCCGCCGACATGCGCGCCGGCCGGCTGCTGTCGGCGGAGGAGGCCCGGGAGTACGGGCTGGTCGACCGCTGAACGTCGACCCGCTGGACGCCGACCGCCCGTACGCCTACGACGTGGAGGTGGTGGGGCTGCTCCTCTCGCCGGTGCACCGGTACGACGGGCGGCCCGGCGGCGTCGTCCCGCCGCAGGACGGCGACCGGGTCGAGCGGGTGGAGGTGCGCGCCGGGCACGGCATCGTCGGCGACCGCTACGCCGGCCGGCCCGCGCACCGCGACGCCGCCGTCACCGTGCTCGCCGCCGAGTCGGTCGAGGCGCTGGCCGCCGAGCTCGGCGCCGGCCCGCTGGACCCGCTGCTCGCCCGGCGCAACGTCGTCCTGCGCGGCGCCGAGGTGGAGGCCCTGCGCGGCGCGGTGTTCGCCCTCGACTGCGGGGAGGGTGTCGTCGTCCTGCGCGGCGGGCGGCCGGCCAACCCGTGCGCCTGGCTGGACACCGTGCTCGCGCCCGGCGCGCACCGGGGGATGCGCGGCCGCGGCGGGGTCCGCTGCGCCCCGCTGACCGACGGCGTCCTGCGGCTCGGTCCCGCCGTCCTCACCAGCGCCGTCCCGCTCGACCCGGCCCGCGCCGGGGAGGCCCGCCGCGTGCTGCCGCGGCCCCGTCCGTAACCTGCCTCACAGCCACCGCCGTGCTCAGAGGGGAGCCGCGTGACGCCGACCGTGCCGCACCCGGTCATCGGGCTGCGCCGCGAGCGCGAGGTGCTCACCGTCGCGCTGCGCACCAACCGGCACGTCGTCCTCGAGGGCCCGCCGGGCACCGGCAAGTCGACGCTGCTGCGGGCCGTCGCCGCCGAGGCCGGCCAGGAGGTCGTGTTCGTCGAGGGCAACGCCGAGCTGACGCCGGCCCGGCTGATCGGCCAGTACGACCCGGCCGCCGTCCTGGCCGAGGGGTACGTGCCCGGCAGCTTCACCGACGGGCCGCTGCTGACGGCCATGCGCGGCTCGGGGCTGCTGTACCTCGAGGAGCTCAACCGGATCCCCGAGGAGACGCTCAACGTCCTCATCACGGTGCTCACCGAGGGCGAGATCACCGTGCCGCGGCTCGGCCACGTGCGGGCGGCCGCCGGCTTCCGGCTGATCGCGGCGATGAACCCGTTCGACGCCATCGGCACCGCCCGCGTCGGGCAGGCGATCGCCGACCGCATGTGCCGCGTCGTCCTCGGCTACCAGGACGCCGCCGCGGAGCGGGCCATCGTCGCCGCGGTGACGGGCGCGCCGCCGTCGCTGATCGGGCTCGCCGTCCGGCTGGTACGGGCCTCGCGGGTGCACCGCGACGTCCGGATGGGCTCGTCGGTGCGCGGCGCCACGGACCTGGTGCTGCTGCTCGGCGGGCTGCTGGACGTGCGCGGGCAGTCCGGGCTGGGGGCCGACGGCGCTCGCGAGACCACCCGCGACGCCGCGCACGCCGCCCTGTCGGGCCGCATCCGGGTCGCCGAGGGCGTCGAGCGCACCCCCGAGGCGGTCGTCGACGAGATCCTCGACGGAGTCTGGCCGCCGGACGGGCCCCCACCGCCGGACGAGGAGGAGCCCTCCGCTCCCGCCGAGGGGGGTGGCGAGGGAAAAGCCGGAGGCCCGCCGGAGTCCCCGGCGGGCGCTGACCCCTCGTCCTCCCCGCGCCGCGACCGCCGCGGCGGGGGCGCCCGCCGGCAGACCAGCCGCCGCGAGATGGCCGCCCGCCACGACGCGTTCGAGGAGGTCAGCCCGGAGGTCGGCGAGCTCGACGAGGAGGCCTTCGCCGAGCTGATGGCCCAGGACGCCGACGCCGCGGCCGCGCTGCTCACCGACCTGGCCGCGGCCACCGACCGCGAGCTGCGCGCCGCCGCCCGGCGCCTGGCCGGCCGCGTGTTCGTGCAGGTCGGCCGGGTGGGGTGCTCCCGCGCGCCCGGCACCCGGCGGCTGGTGCCCGACCGGCACGGCGACGGCGACCTGGACCTCGACCGCACGCTCGACCGCTGGGACGTCGGGACGCCGCTGCAGCCCGGCGACCTGGTCACGCGGCGGTGGACCGGGCACCGGCGCGCGGTGTGCCTCGCCGTCGACACGTCCGGCTCGATGACCGGGCTCGGCGTGGCGATCGCGGCGGTGGCGGCGGCCGGCGTCGTGCTGACCGGCGACGAGCGGCTGCGGACCAGCCTCATCACCTTCGGCCGGGACGTCGACGTCGTGCAGCGCCAGGGGCAGCGGCGGGCGGCGGAGGACGTCGTCACCCACCTGCTGGGCCTGCGCGGGCACGGGATGACCGACGTCGCCGGCGCGCTGCGGGCGGCCCGGCTGCAGCTGGCTGCCGAGGTCGCCGACGAGCGCGTGGTCGTGCTGCTGTCGGACTGCCTGCACACCACCGGCGACCCGCCCGAGACCGCGCTCGCGGGCATCGACCGGCTGCACGTGCTCTGCCCGCTGCCCACCCCCGAGGCGGAGACGGCGGCGCGCTCGCTGGCCGTGCGGGGTGCGGGGACGGCGCAGATGGTGCGCACCGTCCGCGACCTCGGCCCCGCCCTCACCCGCCTGCTGGGCTGAGCGCGGCCGCGCGCCGGTCGACCACCGGATGCGCGCACGGTCGCCCGGCGTGTCCGCCCGTGTCGCGTGCCCGCAGACGACGATCACCGGGACCTGCGGGACGGGGCCCGGCCCCCGAGCGCGGACGACGGCCACCAGACGGGTGTGCGGGCCGGGCCGCGGCGGCGCTCCCCGTGCCCGCCGCGGACGCCGGCGGGCACGGGGACCGGATCAGCGGTCGGAGTCGCCGTAGACGACCATCCCGCGGATGTTCTTGCCGTCGCGCATGTCCTGGTAGCCCTGGTTGATGTCCTCGAGCTTGTACTTCGTGGTGGCCAGCTCGTCGAGCTTGAGCTGGCCCTCCTGGTAGAGGCTGAGCAGCTCGGGGATCGCCGCCCGCGGGGCCAGGCCGCCGAAGATGGCGCCCTGCAGGTCCTTCTGCAGCAGGGTGAGCTCGAACAGGCTGAGCTTGACGTCGGTGTTCGCGGCGTTGCCCATGCCGGTGACGACGGCGCGGCCGCCCTTGCCGGTGAGGCTGAGCGCGGTCTGGATGTCCTCGCCCTGGATGTCGCCGACCGTGATGATCGTCTTGTCCGCCATCCGGCCCCAGGTCAGCTCGTTGACCTTCTCGGTGGCCTCCTCGGCCGACTCGAACACGTGCGTGGCGCCGAGGTCCATCGCCCACTCGCGCTTCTTCGCCACCGGCTCGATGACCATGACCCGCTTCGCGCCGGCCGCCGCCGCGCCCTGGACGGCGTTCATGCCGACGCCGCCGGCGCCCATGACGACGACGTTCTCGCCCGGCCGCACGTCCGCGACCCTGGTGGCCGAGCCCCAGCCGGTGGTGACGCCGCAGCCGACCAGCGCGGCGATCTCCAGCGGGATGTCGGGCTCGATCTTCACGACCGACGCCTGGTGCACGGTGATGTACGGCGAGAACGTGCCGAGCAGGCACATCGGGATGACGTCCTGGCCGCGCGCCTGGATGCGGTAGCTGCCGTCGGAGATCGAGGTGCCGGCCAGCAGGTTGGCGCCGAGGTCGCAGAGGTTCTGCATGCCCTTGGAACACGGCGGGCACTGGCCGCAGGCGGGGATGAAGGCCGTGACGACGTGGTCGCCCTCCTGCAGGCCCGTCACACCGGGGCCGACCTTCGTGACGACGCCGGAGCCCTCGTGCCCGCCGATGACCGGGTAGAACGCGACCGGGGTGCCGCCGGTGACGAGGTGCTCGTCGCTGTGGCACAGCCCGGAGGCGGCCAGCTGGACCTGGACCTCGCCCTCCTTCGGGTCACCCAGCTCGATCTCCTCGATCGACCACTCCTCGCCGACGCCCCACAGGATCGCGCCCTTGGTCTTCACCCGGTGTCCTCTCGGTCCGGCCCGCCGTCGTCGGCGGGCAGCCTGGTGGGCGCACCCCGCTGGAGTGTGCGCCGGGCCACAGACTCACCGCGGCACCGGGTGCCGTCAAGGGGCCGCAACGGACTGCAACGTCCCGCTCAGCGGCCCGGGTCGACGGTCACCGCGGTGAACGGCAGGTGCGGCTCCACCCAGGGGAAGACGACGAACAGCAGCAGCGCCGCCGCGGCGAGCGCGAGCAGCAGGGACAGCCCGGATCGGGTCGCCGTCCCCCCGGGCAGGTGCCGCCAGATCCAGCGGTACACGCGGGTCCTCCTCAGCCCTCGGTCAGGGCCGGCGGCCCGTCGGGTGCGTCCGCCCGGGTCACGCCCGGGCCGTCGAGGACGGCGTGCACGACCAGCCGCTGCCGCGCCGAGTACCGCGGGTGGCAGGTGGTGATCGTCAGGTAGGACCCGGCGGGCGCGGCGTCGGCGGCGCCCCCGGGGACCGGGGCGATGACGTCGACGTCGGCCGGCGTCACGATCCGCTGTCCGGGGACGCCGTTGGGGTCCTGCGCCGTCAGGTCCCCGGAGGCGTCGCCGAGCACGCGGTAGGTGAACCACCCGTCGGCCACCTCGACGACGACCGGGTCGCCCGGCCGTAGCCGGTCCAGGTCGAGGAACGGCGAGCCCCGGCCCACCCGGTGCCCGGCGAGCGCGACGTTGCCGGGCGCCCCGGGCATCGCCGTCCCGGCGTAGTGGCCGGGCCCCTGGGACAGCTGGTCCTCGCTGGTCCCCTCGAGGACGACGCGCGACCAGTCCGCGCCCAGCCGGGGGACGTGCAGCACCGCGAACGGCTCGCCCACCGGGACCTGCGCGGGGACGGTGGGCACCCCGGAGGCGGGCGGCTCGGCGGACCACTCCGTCCGCAGCCGGTCGGAGAGCCGGTCCTGGTCGCGCGCGGAGAACAGGTCGGTCACCCACAGCTCGTAGACCACGAACAGCAGCAGCACGACGCCGGCGGTGACCAGCGTCTGCCCCAGCCCGCCGACCAGGGTGCGCCGGCGGTCCCCGCGCGTCCGGCCGGACCGGCGCCGCGCGGCCGGCGGCGCGGGGGCGTCTGTCGGGGCCATCGCCGGGCCACTGTGCCAGCCCGGACCCGGCGCGGTCGGCGACACTGGGCGGCGTGTCGTCGCAGCCGGTCATCCCGCCTGTCGTGGTGGTCGGCGCCGGGCCGGTGGGCACGACCGCCGCGCTGCTGCTCGCCCGGCGCGGCCTGCCCGTCCTGCTGCTCGACCGCCAGCCCCGCCCGTACGGGCTGCCGCGCGCGGTGCACCTCGACGACGAGGCGCTGCGGGTGCTGGCCGACGCCGGCGTCGTCGAGGCGTTCCTGGAGGTCAGCCGGCCGATGGCGGGGCTGCGGCTGCTCGACGCGCGGCACCGCACGCTCGCCGAGTTCCGCCGCGCCGGGGACGCCGGGCGGCACGGCTGGCCCCAGGCGTCGATGTTCCACCAGCCCGACCTGGAGCGGCTGTTGCGCGCCGCGGTGCGCGACACCCCGGGCATCGAGCTGCGCGGCGGCGAGGAGGTCGTCGGGCTCGCGGAGGCGGACCGCTCCGTCACGGTGGCCGTGCTGGAGCGGGCCACGGGGCGGCGTCGCGACGTCGTCGCCTCGGCCGTGCTCGGGTGCGACGGGGCGAACAGCACCGTCCGGGGCCTGGTGGGCGCGCGGATGGTCGACCTCGGCCGGCCCGACCGTTGGCTGGTCGTGGACCTGCGCGCGCGGGTGCCGCTGCCGGTGTGGCCGGGCGTGCACCAGGTGTGCGACCCGGACCGCGCGGCGACGTTCATGCCGGTCAGCGGGGACCGCTACCGCTTCGAGGCGCGGCTGCGGCCCGGCGAGACGGCCGCGGACCTCACCGGCGCCGCGCTGCCCGCCCTGCTCGCGCCGTTCGGGGCGCAGGACGCCGAGGTGGTCCGCGCGGCCGAGTACGTCTACCGGGCGCAGGTGGCCGACCGCTGGCGGCGCGGCCGCGTGCTGCTGGCCGGGGACGCCGCCCACCTCACCCCGCCGTTCGTCGGCCAGGGCCTGGGGCTCGGCCTGCGCGACGTGCACCAGCTGTCCTGGAAGGTGGCCGCCGTCGTCACCGGCGCCGCGGGTGAGGAGCTGCTCGACACCCACCGCGCCGAGCGGGAGCCGCACGCCCGGGCGCTGGTCCGGCTCGCGGCGGTGGTCGGGCGGCTGATGACCGGCGGGGGAGCGGGCGCGGTGCCGGTGCGGCGGGCGGTGCTGGCCGCGGTCGCGGGCGTGCCGGCGCTGGCTGCCTACGCCACGGACAGCCGCACGCCCGCGCTGCGCGCCGGGCCGCTGGTCGAGCGGCGCGGCCCGGCCGGTCGGCGGCTGGCCGGGACCCTCGTGCCGCGGGCGCGCGTCCGCGCCGGCGGGCGGGAGTGCCGGCTCGACGACGTCCTGGGCGCCGGCACCGCGGTCGTGGCGCTGGCGGCGCCGGGGCGCGTGGCGGTCACCGCGGCGGGCCGGCGCGCCGAGCTCGACGACGTCGACGGCGCGCTCACCGCGTGGCTGCGGGCGGGACGGGCCCGCTTCGCCGTCGTCCGGCCCGACCGGGTGGTGCGAGCCGCGGGGTGAGTGGGTAGCGGGGCGTCATGCAGATCGACAAGGACCAGATCCTCCAGCTGCTGCGCTCCCAGGGCGACGACGCCAAGGCGCAGCAGGCCGACCAGGACCTGCCCGGCCAGGTCGACACCGACCAGCACGCCGGGATCCTGCAGAAGCTCGGGCTGGACCCGGGCGACCTGATCAAGATGATCAGCGGCGGTGGTGGCCAGGGCGGCGGCCTCGGCGGCGCGATCGGCGGGATCCTCGGCCGCTGAGCCGGCCGTGCACTCCCGCGCAGACACCCCGGGCGTCTCCGCGGGAGTGCGTGCGGTCCGGCCGGTGGTCGTGGCCACCCCGGCTCTCCTACGGTGTGGTGCACACCACACGACGACGGCCGGACGGGGGCCGGTCGTGCCCGGCCGGCCGCGGCACCACGACGGCGGCGCTCCACCGGCCGGTTCCGGGACGGAGGACAGCCGGTGAGCCCGTACGACCTGCCCCACACCCCGCCGCGCCGCAGGCGCCTCCGCGGAGCGGCACGGCCGAGGGGGTCCGGGAGGCGGCCGGTGGTCGGCGGCGCAGTGGTCGCCGGCGTCCTCGTGCTGGGTGTGGTCGTCCCCGCGTCGGCGCAGGCGGCGGACGCGGCGCCCGGGTACCCCGGGGAGGCGGCGACCTGGTCGCCGGGGGACAAGGACGGCTTCGGGACGGCGATCGGCGCCCTCGACAGCACGGTCTGGTACACGCTGAACGACGGCACGCTCAGCGAGGTCTACGCCCCGCGGATCGACACGCCGAGCTCCCGGGACACCCAGTTCGTCGTCACCGACGGCGCCACCTTCGCCGAGCGGGAGGACGAGGCCACCGACTCCGTCGTCGAGCTGGTCGACCCGCGGGCCCTGGTCTACCGCCAGGTCAACACCGCGCAGAGCGGCCGCTACCGGATCACCAAGACCTACACCACCGACCCCGACCGGTCCGCGGTGCTCGTCGACGTCCGCTTCGAGTCCCTGGACGGTCAGCCGTACCAGGTCTACCTGCTCCACGACGTGGGCCTGGGCCTGAACGCCAACGACGACACCGGCCGCTCCGCCGACGGGCGGCTGCTGGCGACCGACGGCGCGCTGAGCAGCGCCGTCACCGTCTCGGGCGGCCTCACCGACACCTCCAGCGGCTACCTCGAGCGCAGCGACGGCTGGTCGGACCTGCGCGACGACTTCGTCCTCGACGACAGGTGGGACGCGCCGACCCCCGGCAACGTGGTGCAGATCGGCCGCACCGGCCTCACCGGCACCGGCGGCGGGCAGCGACTCACCCTGTCGCTCGGCTTCGGGACGACGGAGGACGACGCCGCGCAGGCCGCCGACCGGGCGCTGGACCGCGGCTTCGACGACGCCCTGGCCGCCTACACCGCAGGCTGGCACGACTACCTCGACGGCCTGGCGCCCGTGCCGGCCAGCGCCGAGCGGTGGCGCACGGAGTACGACGTGTCCGCCATGGTCGTCGCGGCCAGTGAGGACAAGACCTTCCGCGGCGGGTTCATCGCCTCCCCGGGCAAGCCGTGGGCCTGGGCGGACGAGCTGCAGCACTTCCCCGTCTACCACGAGGTCTGGTCCCGCGACCTGTACCAGCACGCGACCGCCCTGATCGCGATGGGCGACGAGGCGGCCGCCGAGCGCGCGCTGGACCACCTGTGGACGGTGCAGCAGCGTCCCGACGGGTCGTTCCCGCAGAACGCGCGCCTCGACGGCGAGGCGGTCTTCGGCGGGCTGCAGATGGACGAGGTCGCCCTGCCGATCGTGCTCGCCTGGCAGCTCGGCCGGACGGGCCCGGAGGACTGGGAGCGGGTGCGGCTCTCGGCGGACTTCCTGGTGGCCGAGGGGCCGGCCACCGAGCAGGAGCGGTGGGAGAACCTGAGCGGGTGGTCGCCGAACACCATCGCGGCCGAGATCGCCGGCCTGGTGACCGCGGCCGAGATCGCCCGCGGCAACGGCGACGACGCCCGCGCCGACACCTACCTGGCCACGGCCGACGGGTGGCGGGCCGGGCTGGCGGAGTGGACGGTGACGACCACCGGCCCGCTGTCGCCCGAGCCGTACTACCTCCGCATCACCGCCGACGGGGACGCCGACGCCGGCACGCAGATCCAGATCGCCGACGGCGGCCCGCTGGTCGACCAGCGGGAGGTGCTCGACCCGAGCTTCCTCGACCTGGTCCGGCTGGGCATCGTGCCGGCCGACGACCCGGTCGTGGCGAACACCCTGCGGCTGATCGACGAGCAGCTGGCCTACGACACGGCCAACGGCCGGTTCTGGCACCGGTCGAGCTTCGACGGGTACGGGGAGAAGGCCGACGGCACCCCGTGGGAGTCGGTGGACCCGGGTTCGCGGGAGACGATCGGCCGTGGTTGGCCGCTGCTCACCGGTGAGCGCGGGGAGTACGAGCTGGCTCTCGGTGGCGACGCCGCCGCGAGTGCCCAGGAGCGGCTGGACACGATGGCCCGCTCGGCCGACGACGCCTCCTCCTTCCTCGCCGAGCAGGTGTGGGACGACCAGCCGCCGTCGGCGGAGGGGACGGAGTTCGTGCCGGGGGAGCCGACGTTCTCCGCGACGCCGCTGTCCTGGAGCCACGCGGGCTTCATCCGGCTGGCGCACGCCGTCGACGCCGGACGTCCCGTGGACACGCCCGACGTCGTGGCCTGCCGGTACGGGACGTCGCTCTGCCCCGACTGACGCGCTCGGTCCGGTGCCCTCCCGCGGGAGGGCACCGGATCAGGCGTGCTCCGCGATCCGCTTGATGGCGGCGAGCGTGGCGGGGATGCCCTCGTGCGCGGCGCGGGTGCGCTGCTCGATCTGGCGCTGCGCGTCCTCGCCGTAGCGCTCCGCGAAGAACTCCTGACCGGCGGGCAGGAACTCCCACGTCTCGGTCAGCCGGGTGCCGCCGTCGACCGGCTCCATCAGGTAGCCCCAGCGGACCAACCGGCCGCCGACGAGCCAGGCGAACTCCCGGCCGCGGTCGGCCGCCACCACCTGGCTGCGGCTCTCCCAGGTGCGCTCCGGGGTGACGTTGCGGCCGGTGAACCAGTCGCCCACCGCGCCCGTCGCGCCCTCGTCCCACCAGCAGGCGGCGCAGACCGGGCTCCACTCGCCGGTGCGGGTCACGTCGCTGACCAGGTCGTAGACCTCCTCCGGGGAGGCGGCGACGACGACCGAGTCCGAGTGCGTCAGCGAGGTGGTCACCCGGGGAGTCTCGCACCGCCCCGACGCGGCGGTCCCCGTGCGCCGGCCTCGCGGTGACACGCCGGCGACACGCCAGTGACACGCTCGGAGCGGTCCACGACACGCCCGATCCCGTTCCACGACCCGTGACGGACGCGCCGGGCGGCGCCCTCGGGCCGTGTCGGCCGGCGTCCGGCCGACCCTAGCTTCGCGGGGCATGAGGACCACCACGACGAGGGCCGGACGGGTCCTCCTCGGAGGCCGGGCGGTGCACCGCGTGGGGTTCGGCGGCATGAAGCTCACCGGGCCACGGGTCACCGGCCCCCCGGCCGATCGGGGCAGGGCGCTCGCCGTCCTGCGCCGGGCCGTCGAACGGGGTGTCGACCACGTCGACACCAGCGGCCTCTACGGGCCGCACGTGGTGAACGACCTGATCCGCGAGGCGTTGCACCCCTACCCCGAGGACCTGGTCATCGCCACCAGGGTCGGCGCCCG
The DNA here is from genome assembly GCF_054050315.1 of Geodermatophilus sp. SYSU D00867. Taxonomy (NCBI): domain Bacteria; kingdom Bacillati; phylum Actinomycetota; class Actinomycetes; order Geodermatophilales; family Geodermatophilaceae; genus Geodermatophilus; species Geodermatophilus sp. SYSU D00867. The sequence goes on from NZ_JBJGZC010000005.1 coordinate 119,740, forward strand.
CCGGACGCCGGACGGCGGCTGGGACGAGGCGCTGACGCCGGGCGAACTGCGCCGGTCGGTGGAGGAGGACCTCGAGCACCTCGGGCTCGACGCGCTGCACGTCGCCAACCTGCGGATGCCGGGCCTCGGGGAACCCGCGGAGCGCCCGCTCGGGGAGCCGCTCGAGGCGCTGGACCGGCTGCGGCAGGAGGGGCTGGTCCGTGAGCTCGGCATCAGCCACGTCACCACCCGGCAGGTCGCCGAGGCCCGCGGCATCGCGCCGCTGGCCTGCGTGCAGAACCACTACAACCTGATCCACCGCACCGACGACGCCCTGGTCGACGACCTGGCCCGGGACGGGATCGCCTACACCGCGCTGGAGGGGGTCTCCTACACGTCGTTCTTCCCGGTGGGGGAGATGGGCCCGGCGCAGGCGGCGGCCCTGGACGCCGTCGCCCGGCGGTTCGGTGTGGCCCCCGTGCAGGTGGCCATCGCGTGGCTGCTGGCCCGTTCCTCGAACGTGCTGGTCGTCCCGAGCGCCACCTCGGTCGACGAGCTGGAGGACCTCCTCGCGGCGGGCGACGTGGCACTCGGCCCCGCGGACGTCGAGGAGTTGGACCGCATCGCGGCGTCGGGAGGACCGCCACCCGGCGGCCCGCCGGTGGGCGGCGCGAGCCGCCCTGTGCGGGGCCGCGCCACGAGCCCGTGAGCGACGGGATCGCCGGTCCCGTCGCGGGAGCGGCGGCCGTGGCGGGCATGCTGCGGGGGTGACCTCAGCCGCGAGCACCGCCTACGACGTCGCCGCCGTCCGCGCGGACTTCCCGGCCCTGCGTGCCGGGGCCGCCCACTTCGACGGGCCGGGCGGCTCGCAGGTGCCGCGCCAGGTCGCGCACGCCGTGGCGGCCACCCTCGGCTCCCCGATCGCCAACCGCGGCCGGCTGACCGAGGCCGAGCGCAACGCCGACGACGTCGTCCTGGCCGCCCGCGCCGCCGTCGCGGACCTGGTGGGCGGGGACCCGGGCGGCGTCGTCTTCGGCCGCTCGATGACCCAGCTGACCTACGACCTCTCCCGCACGCTGGCCGCCTCCTGGGGCCCCGGCGACGAGGTCGTCGTCACCCGCCTGGACCACGACGCCAACGTCCGGCCGTGGGTGCAGGCCGCCGCCGCCCGCGGGGCCACCGTCCGCTGGGCCGACCTGGACCCGGACACCGGCGAGCTGACCGCCGGGGCGCTGCGCGCGGTGCTGTCGGACCGCACCCGCCTGGTCGCGGTCACCGGCGCCTCGAACCTCATCGGCACCCGGCCCGACGTCGCGGCGCTCACCGCGCTGGCCCACGACGCCGGGGCGCTCACCTACGTCGACGGCGTGCACCTCACCGCGCACGCGCCGGTCGACGTCGCCGCGCTCGGCGCCGACCTCTACGCCTGCTCGCCGTACAAGTTCCTCGGCCCGCACCTGGGCTGCGTCACCGCCGCGCCGGCGCTGCTGGAGACGCTGCACCCGGACAAGCTCCTCCCCTCGACCGACGCCGTCCCGGAGCGGTTCGAGCTCGGCACGCTGCCCTACGAGCTGCTGGCCGGGACCACCGCGGCCGTCGACTACCTCGCCGCCCTGGGCGGCCCCGGGGGCGACCGGCGCGCCCGGCTGACCGCCGGGATGGCCGCCGTCGAGGCGCACGAGGACCGGCTGCGCGAGCGGATCGAGGAGGGGATCGCGGAGCTGCCGGGCGTCACGCTGTGGTCCCGCGCCCGGCACCGGACGCCGACCCTGCTGCTCACCTTCGCCGACCGGCCGGCCGCGGAGGTCTCCCGCGCGCTGGCCGAGCGGCGGGTGAACGCCCCGGCGGGGAACTTCTACGCGATCGAGGCGTCCCGGCGGCTGGGGCTCGGCGACGCCGGTGGCCTGCGGGTCGGGCTGGCGCCCTACAGCGACGACGCCGACGTCGACCGCCTGCTCGAGGGTCTGCGCGCCGCGCTCTGACACCTCCCTCAGCGCAGGTCGGGGAAGCCCTCCGCCAGCTGGGCGAACGCCGTGCGCAGCGCCTCGGCGAGGGAGCCGTCGCCGCCGGTCAGCCACACCTCGAACGCGGTGGTGGCCGCCGCGCGGGTCGCGGTGGCGACCAGGCGGGGGAGCAGGTCGGCGGGGTCCTGGCCGCGGCGGCGGGCGACGTAGCGCGCCACCGCCTCGTCGACCTCGGCGTAGCGCAGCTGCGAGTGCGCCAGCAGCGCCGGCTCGGTGAGGATCAGCCGCATCCGCTGGCGCAGCACCGGGAGGTCGGCCTCGGCGTAGTCGTTGACCTCGACGTAGGCGCCGAACACGGCGGGCAGCACCGGGACGTCGTCGCCGGCGGCGTCCAGCAGGGCGGCCAGCCGGGACACGTGGCCGGCGAAGTCGCCCCACACGGCGTCGGCCTTGCCGCCCACGTGGCGGAAGAAGGTGCGCCGGCTGGTGCCCGCGGCGGCGGCGATCTCCTCGATGGTCACCTGCTCGAAGCCCTCGGCGGTGAACAGCTCCAGGGCCGCACGCTCGATCCGGGCGCGGGTGCTGCCGAGGCCGTCGCCCACGGCCGGCGGGACGGCGGTGATCGTCGGCGGGCTCACGCGCCCATCCTGTCCCACCCGGCCGCGCCGGTCAGCCCCTCGCCGGCCGGCGGCCCACCCCCTCGCTTGCCGGTGGCACCCGGTGTCTCTAACGTCCCCCGCATCCCGTCCCGCCGTCCTCCGGAGGCCCCGCATGCCCGAGACGACCGCCCAGACCGAGACCCAGGACGTGGCCCAGGCGGCCACTCGCGAGGCGGGAGCCGAGGAGGCGCTGGTCGAGGAGTCCCTCGTCGAGGAGGTCTCCATCGACGGCATGTGCGGCGTCTACTGAGCCGACCGGTCCCGTGATCCCCGCCGCTCCGGCCGCGGACGCCTTCGACCCGGCCCGACCCTGGCGGCGCGCCCGGTCGGTGGCGCTGCGGCCGGAGCCGTTCGGGGCGCTGGTGTACCACTTCGGCAACCGGAAGCTGTCCTTCCTCAAGTCGAAGACGCTGGTCAGCGTGGTGGAGACCCTCGCCGACCACCCCAGCGCCGACGCCGCCCTCGTGGCGTGCGGCGTCCCCGAGGCCCAGCGACCCGCCTACGTGAAGGCGCTGGCCGACCTCGCCCGTTCCCAGATGATCGAGGTGCGCGCATGACCGCCGTCGTCCCCCAGCGGCCCGCAGCGCCGGCCACCCGCCCCACCGGTGGGCGCCTGGTCGACCAGTTCGAGTACGGCCTGGACGCCCCGATCTGCCTGACCTGGGAGCTCACCTACGCCTGCAACCTGGCGTGCGTGCACTGCCTGTCCTCCTCGGGGCGGCGCGACCCCCGGGAGCTCACGACCGCCGAGGCCGAGGCGGTGATCGACGAGCTGCAGCGGATGCAGGTCTTCTACGTCAACGTCGGCGGCGGCGAGCCGACCGTGCGGCCGGACTTCTGGCACCTGCTGGACTACGCCATCGGCCACGACGTCGGGGTCAAGTTCTCCACCAACGGCGTGAAGCTGGACAGGGCACGCGCCGAGCAGCTGGCGGCCACCGACTACGTCGACGTGCAGATCTCCCTCGACGGCGCCACCGCGGAGGTCAACGACCGGGTCCGCGGCACCGGCTCGTTCGCCACCGCCGTGCGCGCGTTGGAGAACCTGGCCGAGGCCGGGATGGAGGACTTCAAGGTCTCCGTCGTCGTGACGCGGGAGAACGTCTCCCAGCTCGACGAGTTCAGGGCGCTCACCGACCGCTACGGCGCCCAGCTGCGGATCACCCGGCTGCGCCCGTCGGGCCGCGGCGCCGACGTCTGGGACCAGCTGCACCCCACCCAGGCCCAGCAGCGCGAGCTCTACGCCTGGCTGCTGGCCAACGGCGACCGGGTGCTCACCGGCGACTCGTTCTTCCACCTGTCCGCCTACGGCGAGGCCCTGCCGGGGCTGAACCTGTGCGGCGCCGGGCGGGTGGTGTGCCTGATCGACCCGGTCGGCGACGTCTACGCCTGCCCGTTCGCCATCCACGAGCAGTTCCTCGCCGGCAACGTCCGGGGCGAGGGCGGCTTCCAGCGGGTCTGGCAGCAGTCCGAGCTGTTCGCCGAGCTGCGCAGCCCGCAGACCGGCGGCGCCTGCACCAGGTGCGCGCACTTCGACGCCTGCCGCGGCGGCTGCATGGCGGCCAAGTTCTTCACCGGCCTGCCGCTGGACGGCCCGGACCCCGAGTGCGTGCAGGGGTACGGCGAGACCGCGCTGGCCGCCCGCGACCTCGACCTGGTCACGCCCAGGAGCCACCTCGACCACTCGCACACCGGCCCGGTCCGCGGCCAGCCCACGCTGCTGGGCATGCCCGCCGTCCCGGCCAAGGCCTGCGACGAGTCCCCGCTGGCCGGGCTGCAACCGGGCTGAGGTCTCAGCGGATCGGGGCGACCCCGGCGGGTCCGGGCCCGTCGGGGAGCAGGCCGGGCGCGAGGTCGGCCAGGGTCATGGTCAGGAACAGGGCGACGAGCAGGGCGAGCGTGAGCACGGGGCACCTCCGGGTGACGTGCCCCCAGGCTGACCGCCGTCCCTGACCGGGCCCGGTGACCTGCCTGGGAGTCCGCTGGGTGCCCCTGGCCCCCTCGCAGGGTCCCGGCCCGCGCGGAGCGTGGGCCGGGGGCGAGGGGGTCCTGCATCAGGGCAGGTCGACGACGTCCTTCTCGCCGGTGTCGGGCCGGGAGCCGGTGGCCTTGGCCTTGACGAAGCTCAGCGCCGTCGCCAGCCGGTTGCCGGGGCTGTCCCAGTACTCGGCGGTGTCGCCGTCGACCTTCACCAGGACGACGGAGGGGTCCTCGGGCCCCTGCGGCAGCCACGCCTCGACGCCGCTGTTCCACAGCTCCTTCTTCTTCGCGACGTCGTCGACGACGCGCGCGGTCCCGGTCAGCGACACCCAGGTGCCGCCCGAGCCGACGCCGACGTTGACCTGCGGCGAGGCCTGGACGTGGCCGAGCCAGGGGGCGTCGTGCTCGGCGAAGAACCAGAGGTCGCCGTCGAACTCGACCTCCTGCAGCGCCATGGGCCGGCTGGTCAGCCGGCCGTCGGGCATGGTCGTGGTGAGGAAGCCGAACCTCTGCCCCTTGATGAGCCCGGCGACCTTGGCGATGGCGTCCTGCGAGTCGGTGGTCATGCCCCTGCCCTTCCCCGGATCGGCCGCGCGACACGGGCGACACCCCGGCGTCCCGGAATGGACCGGCAGCCGGTTGCCTTGCGCAACGTCGTGACGACGATCCAGGACCGGCCGGCGACCGTGCCGGCCACGACCCCCGACCGGCCCGGGACCGCCCGCACCGCGCTCACCCTCGGCGCCTTCGTGGCCCTCGGGCCGCTCACCGTGGACATGTACCTCCCGGCGCTGCCCACCATCGCCGACGACCTGCGGACCAGTTCGGCCACGGTGCAGCTGACCCTCACCGGCACGCTGGTGGGCCTCGCGCTGGGCCAGCTGGTGCTCGGGCCGCTGTCGGACGCCCTGGGCCGCCGCCGTCCGCTGCTGGCCGGGACGGCGCTGCACGTCGTCGCCTCGCTGCTGGTGCTCGTCGCGCCGTCCATCGCGGTGCTCGGCGCGCTGCGCTTCCTGCAGGGCGTGGGGACGGCGGCCGGCGCGGTCATCGCGCTCGCGGTCGTGCGGGACCTGTTCGAGGGGCGGGCCGCGGCCACCATGCTCTCCCGGCTGTTCCTCGTCCTCGGCGCGGCGCCGGTACTCGCGCCGACGGTGGGCGGGGAGGTCCTCCGGGTCACCTCGTGGCGCGGTGTGTTCCTGCTGCTCGCCGTCTACGGCCTGGCGCTGCTGGCCGTCGGCTGGTTCGCCGTGCGCGAGACGCTGCCGGCCGAGCGGCGGCGCAGCAGCGGCGTCGCCGGGACGCTGCGCGGCTACCGCGAGCTGCTGCGCGACCGGGCCTACGTCGGCCTGGTGCTGGTCGCCGGCCTGACGATGGCCGGGCTGTTCAGCTACGTGTCGGGTTCCTCGTTCGTCTTCCAGGACCAGTTCGGCCTGGACGAGCAGCAGTTCGGCCTGCTCTTCGGTGCCGGCGCGGTCTGGCTGATCGCCGCCACCCAGCTCAACCCGGTGGTGCTGCGCTGGTTCTCCCCGGCGCAGGTGCTCGTGGCCGGCGTCGTCGTCGGCGCGCTCGCGGGCGCGGTGCTGGTCGTGCTCGCGGGCACGGGCACCGGCGGCCTGTGGGCGATCGCGCTGCCGCTGTGGGCGGTGCTGTTCGCCTCCGGCCTGGCGCTGCCCAACGCCCCGGCGCTCGCGCTGGCCCGCCACGGCGAGGCGGCCGGCACCGCGGCGGCGCTCCTCGGCGCGGTGCAGTTCGGCGTCGGCGCGGCGGTGGCGCCGCTGGTCGGCGTGCTCGGCAACGACGCGGTCGCCATGGGCGTCGTCGTCCTGGCCGCGCTGGTCGTGGCGATCGCGGTGCTGCTGCTCGTCGTCCGGCCGTGGCGGCTGCCCGTGGACACCGAGGCCGTCCCCGCCTGACCCGCCCGGCCGCGGGGGGATCTGCCTAGGCTGACCCGGTGCCCGACCTGGCCGGCGCCGCGTGGCCGGAGCTGCCCGAGCGCCCGCTGCTGGTCGTCCCGCTCGGCTCGGTCGAGCAGCACGGGCCCGCCCTGCCGTTCGCCACGGACACGGTCGTGGCCGGGGCGGTGGCGCGGGCCGCGGACCTCGACGGCGTGCTGGCCCCCGCCCTGCCCTACGGCGCCAGCGGCGAGCACGAGGGCTTCCCCGGCACCGTCTCCATCGGCACCGAGGCGCTGACCACCCTGCTGGTCGAGTACGGCCGCTCGGCCTGCCGCTGGGCCGGCCGGTTGCTCGTCGTCAACGGGCACGGCGGCAACCTCGACGCGCTGCGCCGGGCCGTGCCGCTGCTGCGCGCCGAGGGCCGCGACGCCGCCTGGTTCCCCTGCGGCGTCCCGGGTGGCGACGCGCACGCCGGGCGCACCGAGACCTCGCTGCTGTTGCACGTGGAACCGGCGTCGGTGCGGTCCGGTGCCCTGGTCGCCGGCGTGACGACCCCGATCGGCGAGCTGCTCCCCCGGCTGCGCGCCGAGGGCGTGCGCGGGGTGAGCCCCACCGGCGTGCTCGGTGACCCGGCCGGCGCCTCGGCGGAGGAGGGTTCCCGCCTGCTGGCCGGCCTGGCGGTCCGCCTCGCGGCGGCGGTGGCCCGCTGGGACGTGGGCGACGACGGGCGGCTGCACTAGTCCCGCGGGCCGCTGTCCCCCCGGCGCGCCAGGATGGCGGGGACACGACACGGGGAGGAGCCGCCGATGACCCAGCAGCCGGCCGTCGACCGGGGCGCGGAGGTGACCGCGGGGCGCGGCGCCGTCGAGACCAACGGCATCAACGTCATCGCCGAGGAGGAGCGCCGCGGCCGCCCGCGCCAGCTGTTCTGGCCGTGGTTCGGCGCCAACGTGAGCGTCCTGGGCCTGGCCTACGGCTCGTTCCTGCTCGGCTTCGGCATCTCCGCCGGGCAGGCGCTGGTCGCCGGGACCGTCGGCATCGTCGTCTCGTTCCTGCTCTGCGGGCTCGTCGCGATCGCCGGCAAGCGCGGCTCGGCACCCACCCTCGTGCTCAGCCGCGCCGCGTTCGGCGTGCACGGCAACCGGGTCCCCGCCGCGCTGTCCTGGGTCCTCACCGTCGGCTGGGAGACGGTGCTGGTCAGCCTGGCCACCCTCGCGACGGCGACGGTGTTCGGGCAGCTGGGGTGGAGCGGCGGGACGGCGACCCAGGTGGTCGCGCTGCTCGTCGTCGCCGCGCTGGTCGTGGCCGGCGGCGTGCTCGGCTTCGACGCGATCATGCGCATGCAGGCCGTCATCACGGTCGTCAGCGGCGTGCTGACCGTCGTCTACGTGGTGCTGGTGGCCGACGACGTCGACTGGTCGGCGGTGACCGCGGTGCCGGGCGGCTCGACGGCGGCCGTCGTCGGCGCGCTCGTGCTGGCGATGACCGGCTACGGCTTCGGCTGGGTGAACGCCGCCGCCGACTACTCGCGCTACCTGCCGCGGACGGCGTCGACCGGCGGCGTCGTGGGCTGGACGACGTTCGGCGGCGCGCTGGCCCCCGTGGTCCTGCTGGGCACCGGCCTGCTGCTGGCCGCCTCGGACCCGGAGCTGTCGGGCGCGATCGGCGCCGACCCGATCGGCGCGCTCGGCGCGATCCTGCCGACCTGGTTCCTCGTGCCGTTCGTCGTCGTCGCGGTGCTCGGCCTGGTCGGCGGCGCGCTGCTGGACATCTACTCGTCGGGGCTGTCGCTGCTGGCCGCCGGCGTGCGGGTGCCCCGCCCGGTCGCCGCCGGCATCGACGGCACGCTCATGGTGCTGGGGGCGATCTGGGTCGTGTTCCTGGCCGACGCCAGCTTCTCGGTCCAGTTCCAGGGCTTCCTCATCACCCTCGGCGTGCCGATCGCCGCCTGGTGCGGGATCTTCCTCGGCGACCTCGCGCTGCGCCGCCGCGACTACGCAGAGGCCGACCTCTACGACGCGCGCGGCCGCTACGGCGCCGTCCCGCCGGTGCCGCTGGTGCTGCTCGCGGTGGGCACCGTGCTCGGCTGGGGGCTGGTCACCAACACCTACGCCGGCTGGCTGGACTGGCAGGGCTACCTGCTCGGCCCGCTGGGGCTCGGCGGCCGCGAGGGCGACTGGGCCTTCGCCAACCTCGGCGTGCTGGCCGCCTTCCTCGTCGGGCTGCTCGGCACCCTCGCGCTGCGCCGGGGTGCGGTGCGGACGCAGGAGGCCGCCCTGGCGGCGCCGGGACGGCCTCCTGCGTACTGAACCGGTCAGCCCTGCAGCGTCTGCGCGAACAGCGGCACCGCGTTCTCGAGGGCGTACCGGGTGCCGAGGACCGAGCCGCTGGAGAAGGCGCTCACCAGCGTCTCGTCCTCGAGCACGACGGCGTTGCCCTGCTGCACCGACGGCAGCGTCTGCCACAGCGGGTTCGAGGTGATCTGCGCCGGGTCGACGAAGATCGGGAAGACGACGGTCAGCGGCGCGTCGAGCAGCGAGACCTGCTCGTCGGAGACCGGGACGAAGAAGCCCTCCGTGGCGAGGTCCTGGATCGCCGGCTTGTTGGCGAAGCCCAGCGCCTCCATGAAGTCGACGCGGGTGTCGCCGCGGACGTAGGCGCCGAAGCCCTCGGAGGTGTACGCGCCGACGGCGACCTCGGTGCCGTCGAACGCCGGGTTGGCCGCGGCGGCGTCGGCGAAGCGCTGCTCGAGGTCGCTCTGCAGCTGCGCGGCCTCGTCGCTCCTCCCGAGCGCCTGCCCGACCAGCTCGAGCTGCTGCTGCCAGGTGGTCACGTACTGCTCGGCGCCCTCGGGGATCCCGACGGTCGGCGCGATCGCGCTGAGGGAGTCGTAGCGCTCCCGGGTGCCGTCGGAGCGGGTGTCGAGGATGAGGTCGGGCTCCAGCGCGGCGATCGCCTCGAGGCTGGGCTCGAGCGTCTCGATGATCTCCGGCGCCTCGTCGTAGAGCCCCTCGGCCCATGGGCCGACGCCCTCGCCGCCGAAGCCGAGCCAGTCGCTCGCGCCGACCGGCTGCACGCCCAGCGCCAGCGCCGTCTCCGCGTCGGACCAGCCGAGGGCCACCACGCGCTGCGGCTCCTCCTCGATCTCGACGTCGCCGAAGGCGGTGCTGACGGTGACGGGGAAGGCGCCGTCACCGCCGGCCGCGGGGGAGGACGCCGAGGAGTCCGCCGTCGAGCCCCCGTCGTCGGAGCCGCAGGCGGCCAGCGCCGCGGCGGTGGTGAGGGCGGCCGCGGCCAGGGCGGCGCGCCGGGTCAGGGGACGGGACATGGACGGTCTCCTTCGGTCGGTCCGGGTAAGGCTAGCCTGACCAAACCTGGCCACCGCGCCGCGGGCGGTTAGGGTCCGGCCGTGACGCACCCCTCCGGCTGGCTGGTCGTCGTCGACCCGCAGCGGGTGTTCGCCGACCCCGGCTCCCCGTGGGCGGCGCCCCGCTACGAGGAGGTGCGCCCGCGCATCCGGCGCCTGGTGGCCGCCTTCGGCGACCGCGTCGTCCTCACCCGGTTCGTGGCGCCGCGGGAGCCCGCCGGCGCCTGGGTCGACTACTACGAGCGGTTCCCGTTCGCGCTGCAGCCGCCCGACGCCCCGCTGTGGGACCTGGTCGAGGACCCCGGCCCGGCCCGGGTGCTCACCGCGACCACCTTCGGCAAGTGGGGCCCGGAGCTGGCGGAGGTGGTCGGCGCCGGGCCGATGACCGTGGCCGGTGTGGCCACCGACTGCTGCGTCGTCTCCACGGTGCTGCCCGCCGCCGACGCCGGCGTGCCGGTGCGCGTGGTCGCCGACGCCTGCGCCGGCAGCACCGACGACGACCACCGGAAGGCGCTGGACCTCATGGGCCTCTACGCGCCGCTGGTCGAGGTCACCACCACCGACGACGTGCTGGCGGGGTGAGCCTCCCGCCGCCACCGGACGCCCGGCTGCCCGACGGCTGGGCGGTGCGGCTGGACCCGCGCACCCGCCGGCTGGAGGACGGCGCGGCGCTGCTGGGCGGCTCGCCGCTGCGGCTGCTGCGCCTGGCGCCGCGGGCCCGCGACCTGCTCGCCGGCGACCGCCTCGTCGTCACCGGCCCGGCGTCGGCGGCGCTCGCGGCGCGCCTGCAGGACGCCGGGGTCGCCGTCCCCGAGCCCGCCGGCCCCGCACCCGGCCCGGACGGCGTCACCGTCGTCGTCCCCGTGCGCGACCGCGCCGCCGGCGTCGCCCGCCTGCTGGCCGCCCTGCGCGCCGACCCGGACACCGCCACCGTGCGCGTGCTCGTCGTCGACGACGGCTCGGCCGACACCGCCGCGACGGCGGCGGCGGCCGCCGCGGGCGGGGCCGAGGTGCTGCGGCACGACCGCTCGCTCGGGCCCGCCGCCGCGCGGAACACCGGGCTGCGCGCCGCGACGACCGACGCCGTCGCCTTCCTCGACTCCGACTGCGTGCCCCGGCCCGGCTGGCTGGCGACGCTGCTCCCCCACCTCGCCGACCCGCGGCTGGCCGTCGTCGCCCCGCGGATCACCGCCCTGCCGGCCGCCGACCCCGGGTGGGTGACCGCCTACGAGACGGCGGTCAGCGCCCTGGACATGGGCCCGGACCCGGGGCCGGTCGCGCCGCTGTCGGGCCTGTCCTACCTGCCCAGCGCGGCGCTGCTGGTCCGGCGGGCGGCGCTGGGGGAGGGGTTCGACGCCGGCATGCGGGTGGCCGAGGACGTCGACCTGGTGTGGCGGCTGGCCGCGGCCGGCTGGCGGGTGCGCTACGAGCCGGCCGCCCGCGTGGACCACGAGCACCCCTCGGCCACCGGGGCGTGGCTGCGCCGGCGGGCGGTCTACGGCACCGGGGCGGCGCCGCTGGCCGCCCGGCACGGCCGCGCCGTCGCGCCGGTGGTCGTGAGCCCGTGGTCGGCCGCCGCGCTGGTCCTGGCGCTGGCCGGCGGGCGCGGGGGCCGGGTGCTGGCGGCCGCCGTCCTCGGCGACGCGACGGTGCGCCTGGCGCACCGCGTCGCCGGCCCGGGCCGCCGGCCGCCGTACGGCCTGGCCGCGGCGCTGGTGCTGCGCGGCACGGCCGCGGCCGGCCGCACGCTGGCCCGCTCGGCCACCCGGCACCACTGGCCGCTGACCGCCGTCGCGGCGCTGGTCTCCCCCCGCGCGCGGCGGGCCGCGCTGGCCGTCGCCGCCGCCGACGCCGTCCTCGCCTGGTGGCCGCACCGGGCGGAGGTGGACCCGGTGCGCTTCGCCGCCGCCCGCCGGCTGGAGGACCTGGCCTACGGCGCGGGGCTGTGGGCGGGCGCGCTGCGCCGCCGCGACCCGGCCGCGCTGCTCCCGGCGGCGCCGCCCCGTGTCTGAGCTGCGGACCGTTGCCTGGTGCAATCGTGCGATCCGGGTCACCATGGGCGGGCCATGACTCTCAGCCAGGGGAGAACGCCGTGACCGGCGCCAGCCCGTGGCTCGCGCTGCCCGAGGGGCGTCCCACGCCCGGGCTGACCCGCCGCCTCCGCGCGGCCCACGAGACGCTGGTGACGCGCGGCGCCCCGCCGCCCCGGCCGGACGTGCGGTCGGTGGTCTGGGACTCCTGGCGGCGCAGCCTGGGCAGCGGCGTCGACCCGGACGGGCAGGGCCCGCCGGTCGACCTGCTCGACGACGACCTGGCCGCCTACCGCGCCGCCCACCCGCTGGCCCCGGTGCTGCCGGTGATCCGCCGGCTGCTGGTCGAGGACGCCGAAGCGGACCGGATGATCGTCGCGGTCACCGACGCCGACGGCCGGATGCTGTGGGTGGAGGGCGACCGCCGCCTGCGCTCGCTGGCCGAGACCATGAACTTCGTCGCCGGCGCCCGGTGGTCCGAGGAGGTCGCCGGCACCAACGCCCCCGGCACCGCGCTCGCCCTCGACCACCCGGTGCAGATCTACGGCAGCGAGCACTACCGCCGCCCGGTGCAGCCGTGGAGCTGCTCGGCCGCGCCGGTGCACCACCCGGTCACCGGGGTGCTGCTCGGCGCCATCGACGTCACCGGCGGCGACCACGTGGCCAGCCCGCACGTGCTCACCCTCGTCCGCGCGACCGTGGCCGCCGTCGAGTCGGAGCTGCGCTGGCTGCACCGCGAGGAGCAGCGCGACGCCGCCCGCGGCCCCCGGCCCGCGCCGCCGGTGCGGCCCGCCGCGCCCCGGCTGGACGTGCTCGGCCGCGAGCGCGCCCGGCTGACCCTGCCCGGCGGCCCGGTGGAGCTCTCGCTGCGCCACTCCGAGCTGCTGCTCCTGCTCGCCGAGGCGGCCGCCGCGGGGGAGGGCCGCAGCACCGAGCAGCTGGCCGCCGAGTGCCACGCCGGCGACACCGCCGCGGTCACCGTGCGCGCCGAGCTGTCCCGGCTGCGCCGGCTGGTCGGCGACGACCTGGTCGGCTCGCGCCCCTACCGGCTGCTGCGCCCGCTGGAGACCGACCTGGAGGCGGTGCGCCGGCTGCTCGACCGGGGCGCCGTCGCCGCGGCGCTGGACCGCTACCCCGGCCCCGTCCTGCCCCGCTCGACCGCGCCCGGCGTCGCCCTCGCCCGGCGCCGCCTCGTCACCGCCCTGCGGGGCGCCGTGGTCGCCAGCCGCCGGCCCGAGCTGCTGCTGCGCTGGACCGCCCTGCCCGAGGCCCGCGACGACGCCGCCGCCTGGCAGGCCTGCCTCGAGGCGCTGCCGGCCGGGTCCCCGCGCCGCGGCGCGGTCGCCGCCCACCTGCTCGCCCTGCGGCGGACCTCCCGCGCCTGACCCCTGGGGGGCGTGGGGCGGAAACGGTCATCTCCGCCACCCCGGGGAATACGGACCGGCGACGTTCACTTGGCAGGGTCACGTGAGTGCCAGCACCGCCGCCCCGCCCGTTCCCGCGACCCCGTCCCTGGCCACGCCGCGCGTGGCCGTCGCGCTGGTCGCGCTCGCGCTCGGCGGGTTCGCGATCGGCACCACCGAGTTCGTCACGATGGGGCTGCTGCCCGACATCGCCGACGGCGTCGGCGTGGACATCCCGACGGCGGGCCACGTCATCTCCGCCTACGCGCTCGGCGTCGTCGTCGGCGCGCCGGTCATCGCCGCGCTGGGCGCCCGGCTGCCCCGCCGCGCCCTGCTCGTCGGGCTCATGGCCGCCTTCCTCGCCGGCAACGCGCTGAGCGCGCTCGCCCCCGGGTCGGCGTCGCTGCTGCTGGCCCGGTTCGTCAGCGGCCTGCCGCACGGCGCCTACTTCGGCGTCGCCTCGCTGGTCGCCGCGTCGCTGGTGCCGCCGTCGCTGCGCGGCCGCGCGGTGAGCACGGTGATGCTCGGGCTGGCCGTGGCCAACGTCGCCGGCGTCCCCGCGGCCACCTGGCTCGGGCAGACGCTGGGCTGGCGCTCGGCCTACTGGGCCGTGGTGGTCCTCGCCGCGCTCACCGTCGCGGCCGTGCTCGCCGTCGTCCCCTCCACGCCCGGGGCCCGCGAGGCCAGCGTGCGGGCCGAGCTCGGCGCGCTGCGCCGCCCGCAGGTGCTGCTCACGCTGGCCGTGGCCACCGTCGGGTTCGGCGGCATGTTCGCCGTCTACAGCTACGTCGCGCCGCTGACCACCGAGGTCACCGGCCTCTCGCGCGGCGTCGTCCCGTGGGTGCTGCTCGCCTTCGGCATCGGCGGCGTCGTGGGGACCGCGCTCGGTGGGCGGCTGGCCGACATCGCGCTGTTCCGCTCGCTGGTCGCCACCCTCGTCGCGCTCGCCGTCCTGCTGGCCCTGGTCGGCCCCGCCGCCGCCACCGGCCCCACACTGCTGGCCGCGATCTTCCTGCTCGCGGTCGCCGCGTCGACGCTGGTCGTCTGCCTGCAGCTGCGGCTGATGGAGGTCGCCGGGGAGGCGCAGATGCTCGGCGCCGCGCTCAACCACTCGGCGCTCAACGCGGCCAACGCCCTCGGCGCGTGGCTGGGCGGCGTGGTCATCGCCGCCGGGTACGGCTACACCGCGCCGAGCGTGGTCGGCGTCGGGCTGGCGGTCCTCGGCCTGGTCGCGCTGGCCGGCAGCGCGGCGCTGCGGCGGCGGGAGCTGCGCGCCGTCGCCGCCTGAGGCGCGCTGCAACGGCCCTGCAACCTCTCCGCTGCGGCCAATGAGCGTGCATCCAGCCGCGCCCGCGGAGGGATGACCGAGCAGTCTCCGCACCTGCGGACCGGCAGGTCACCCGGTCAGAGGTAAGCGTGGCCTAAGTCACTCCGCCGTTGACAGACTCCGCCGCGGAGCGCCCGCGGAGCCGGGCGCGATCGCCCCCTGCAACGGAGCGGAGGATCCATGACCCAGGTCAGCATGAGGGTCGACGGCGTGACCTACACCGACGAGGTCGAACCCCGGACCCTGCTGGTCCACCACCTGCGCGAGGCCCTCGGCAAGGTGGGCACCGTCGTCGGCTGCGACACCAGCAACTGCGGCGCCTGCACCGTGCACCTGGACGGGCAGGCCGTGAAGTCCTGCACCGTCCTCGCCGTCCAGGCCGACGGCGCCGAGGTCACCACCATCGAGGGCATCGGCAGCGAGGGCGCTCTGCACCCGGTGCAGAAGGCCTTCCACGAGATGCACGGTCTCCAGTGCGGCTACTGCACGCCCGGGATGATCATGGCCTCGATCGACCTGCTCAGGGAGAACCCGAACCCCAGCGAGACCGAGGTCCGCGAGGGCATCGAGGGCAACCTCTGCCGCTGTACCGGCTACCAGAACATCGTCCGCGCCGTGCAGCAGGCCGCGGGGGAG
This sequence comes from Geodermatophilus sp. SYSU D00867, assembly GCF_054050315.1. Classification (NCBI taxonomy): domain Bacteria; kingdom Bacillati; phylum Actinomycetota; class Actinomycetes; order Geodermatophilales; family Geodermatophilaceae; genus Geodermatophilus; species Geodermatophilus sp. SYSU D00867. The sequence goes on from NZ_JBJGZC010000005.1 coordinate 134,980, forward strand.
ATGTCCGGCTCCGCCGAGACCCTGGGGGCGCAGGCATGACCGTCACCGAGGACGCGGCCACCACCCAGACCCCGGCCCCGGACAAGGAGGTCGGCAAGGCCCGCCGCCGCAAGGAGGACGCCCGCCTCATCACCGGGCGCACCACCTGGACCGACAACATGGTCCTGCCCGGGATGCTGCACCTCAGCGTCGTGCGCAGCCCCGTGGCGCACGCCCGCATCACCTCGATCGACGTCTCCGCGGCGAAGGAGGCCCCCGGCGTCGTCGCGGTGTTCACCGGCCGCGACCTCGCCGACGAGCAGGGCTCCATCCCCTGCGCCTGGCCGGTCACCCCGGACATGAAGAACCCCGGCCACCCCTCGATCGCCGTCGACGGCGTGAACCACGTCGGCGAGGCGGTGGCGGTCATCGCCGCCCGCTCGCGCACCGCGGCCGCCGACGCCGTCGAGCTGGTCGACGTCGACTACGAGACGCTGCCGCCGGTCCTCGACATGGAGGAGGCCGTCCGCGACGGCGCCGAGCTGGTGCACGACGAGCTCGGCACCAACACCAGCTACCACTTCGTCTTCGACGCCGGCGAGGCCGGCACGGGCGTGGACACCGAGCAGGCCTTCGCCGACGCCGAGGTCGTCGTCAGCCGGCGCTTCGTCAACCAGCGGCTGATCCCGGCGTTCATGGAGCCGCGCTCGGTCGTCGTCCAGCCCCAGGGCGAGAACTTCACGCTGTGGTCGGCCACCCAGATCCCGCACGTGCTGCGGGTGATGCTGGCGATGGTCACCGGCATCCCGGAGCACAAGCTGCGCGTCGTCGCCCCCGACGTCGGCGGCGGCTTCGGCGGCAAGCTGCAGGTCAACCCCGAGGAGGTCCTCGCGCTGCTGATCGCGCGCCGCCTCGGCAAGCCGGTCAAGTGGACCGAGACCCGCAGCGAGTCGCTGATGACCGCCCACCACGGCCGCGACCAGATCCAGTACGTCGACGTCGCCGCCACCCGGGAGGGCGACGTCAAGGGCCTGCGCGTGCGGATCCTCGCCGACATGGGCGCCTACCTGCGGCTGATCACCCCGGGCGTGCCGGCGCTGGGCGCGTTCATGTTCCCCGGCATCTACAAGTTCCCGGCCTACCGCTTCGAGTGCGACGGCGTCTTCACCAACAAGGTCCCCACCGACGCCTACCGCGGCGCGGGCCGGCCCGAGGCCACCTTCGCCGTCGAGCGGATCATGGACGAGCTCGCCGTCGAGCTCGGCATGGACCCGCTGGAGCTGCGGCGCAGGAACTGGATCGACGCCGCGGAGTTCCCGTTCACCACCGTCGCCGGCCTCGAGTACGACAGCGGCGACTACGACTCGGCCACCCAGCAGGCGCTGGACCTGCTCGGCTACACGGAGCTGCGCGAGGAGCAGCGCCGCCGGCGCGAGGCGAACGACCCGGTGCAGCTGGGCATCGGCTTCTCCACCTTCACCGAGATGTGCGGCCTGGCGCCCTCCCGGGTGCTCGGCTCGCTGTCCTACGGCGCGGGCGGCTGGGAGTCGGCGTCGATCCGGATGCTGCCCACCGGCAAGGTCGAGGTGGTCACCGGCTCGACGCCGCACGGCCAGGGCCACGAGACGGCGTGGAGCCAGCTGGTCGCCGACCAGCTCGGCGTGCCGTTCGAGGACGTCGAGGTGCTGCACGGCGACACCGCCGTCGCCCACAAGGGCATGGACACCTACGGCTCGCGCTCGCTGGTCGTCGGCGGCACCGCGGTGGTCAAGGCCGCCGACAAGGTGATCGCCAAGGCCCGCCGGGTGGCCGCGCACCTGCTCGAGGCCAACGAGGACGACCTGGACTTCTCCGGCGGGAAGTTCACCGTCCGCGGGACGCCGGGTACCGGGATGTCGATCCAGGAGATCGCGCTCGCCGTCTTCGCCGCGCACGACTACCCCGAGGACATCGAGCCCTCGATCGACGCGGACGCCACCTTCGACCCGGTCAACTTCTCCTTCCCGCACGGCACGCACGTGTGCGCCATGGAGGTCGACACCGAGACCGGGTTCGTGAAGATCCGCAAGTACGCCTGCGTCGACGACGTCGGCACGATCGTCAACCCGCTCATCGTCGAGGGGCAGGTGCACGGCGGCCTGGCCCAGGGCATCGCGCAGGCGCTGTACGAGGAGGCCGTCTACGACGCCGACGGCAACCTCACCACCGGCACCTTCGTCGACTACCTGGTCCCGTCGGCCGCCGACCTGCCGCACTTCGACACCGGCAACACGGTGCACGAGGCGCCGGGCAACCCGATCGGCGCCAAGGGCGTGGGCGAGGCCGGCTGCATCGCCAGCACCCCGGCGGTGGTCAACGCCGCGCTCGACGCCGTCCGGCACCTGGGTGTGGAGGACATCCGGATGCCGCTGACCCCGGAGCGGGTGTGGCGGGCCATCCACCAGGGCGGCGACGGCGGGGACCGGGCCACGGCCGGGTCCAACGCCTACGGCGGCGCCCAGACCGAGACCACCGCCGGTGTCTCGACCCCGCAGTCCGCTCTCGGAGGTGACCGGTGATCCCCGCCCCGTTCGAGTACGTCCGGCCGACGACGGTCGAGGAGGCCGTCCAGGCGGTCGCCGACGGCGGCGAGGACGTCAAGGTGATGGCGGGCGGGCAGTCGCTCATCCCGGTCATGCGGCTGCGCCTGGCCGCGCCGGAGACGATCGTCGACCTCGGCCGGGTGGCGGAGATGCGCGGCGTCCGCGAGGAGGGCGACTCCCTGGTCATCGGCGCCATGACCACGCACGCCGACGTCCTCACCGACCCGCTCATCGCCCGGCACGCGAAGCTGGTCGCGGAGGCGACCGAGACGGTGGCCGACCGGCAGACCCGCCGGCGCGGCACCTTCGGCGGCGCCCTGGCGCACGCCGACCCGGCCGGTGACCTGCCGGCGGTGGCGCTCGCGCTGGACGCCGAGATGGTGATCGCCGGGCCGGACGGGCGCCGCACGGTGCCCGCGCGGGAGTTCTTCGTCGACTACCTGACCACCGCCCTCGACGAGGGGGAGGTCCTGGTCGAGATCCGGGTGCCCAAGCTGACCGGCGACTGGGGCGTGCGCTACGAGAAGTTCAACCGCGTGGCGCAGGCGTGGTCGATCGTCGCGGTCGCCGCGGCGGTGCGGCGCGAGAACGGGCACATCGCCGAGGCGCGGATCGGGCTGACCAACATGGGCCCGACCCCGCTGCGGGCGTCGGCCACCGAGGCCGCGCTGTCCGGCGCCGCCGCGTCCCCGGACGCGGTGGCCTCCGCGGCGCGGTCGGCGGCCGAGGGCACCAGCCCGAGCAGCGACCTCAACGCCCAGGCCGACTACCGCGAGCACCTCGCGCAGGTGCTCACCCGCCGCGCGGTCACCGCCGCGGCCGGGCTGTAACGTCCGGCACAACCCCGGCTCCCGCCCGTTCCCTCGGCCGGCCCGCCCTCCCGGGCGGACCGGCCGAGGTCCGTTCCCCACCCGGAGGTCGCACCGTGCAGCTGGAGAACTCGTTCACCGTCCCCGTGCCCGTCGACGAGGCCTGGCGGGTCCTGCTCGACATCGAGCGGATCGCCCCGTGCATGCCCGGCGCCGCGCTCGACTCGGTCTCCGGTGACGACTTCACCGGCCGGGTCAAGGTCAAGCTCGGTCCGATCAACCTGACCTACCAGGGCAAGGCGTCGTTCGTGGAGAAGGACGAGGCCGCGCACCGCGCCGTCATCGACGCGCGCGGCAAGGACCAGCGGGGCAACGGGACGGCGGCGGCCACCATCACCGCCCAGCTCCAGGGCGAGGGGACGACGACGCGGGTCGACGTCCTCACCGACCTCAACATCACCGGCCGCCCGGCCCAGTTCGGCCGCGGCGTCATGACCGACGTCGGCAACAAGCTGCTCGGCCAGTTCGCCGACAAGCTCGCCGCCCAGCTGGCCAGCGGCGACGACCTGACCGTCGACCGGGCGGCCGCCGCGGAGCAGCAGGAGCCGACCGTCGCCGGGAAGGTTGCGGCCACCGCGGCCGGGGTCGCCGAGGAGGTCGCCCAGTCGGTCGAGCAGGTGCCCGGCGACAACGCGGTCGCGGAGACGGTGCGCGAGGCCGGCACCGCGGCGCGGGAGGCCGCGGCGTCCGCCGGCGACGCCGCGCGCAAGCCCGCGGAGAAGGCCCCGGCGAAGAAGGCCGCCGCGGCGTCGTCCCCGTCGCCCACGGAGACCGCGCCGATCACCGCCCCGGTCACCGGCGCCACCGACACCGTCTCGATCCCCGCGGTGTCGGACACCGCGCCGGCCGCGGCGGACCTCGCCCCGTCGGCCTCGGACACCGCGCCGGCCGCGGCGGTCGGCGGGCCGGTGCCGAGCACGCCGCCGTCGCGCAACACCGCCCCGCCGAGCCGGCCGGGCACCGGCGCCCCGCCGCGCAGCACGCCCGCCGCGGCTCCGGCGCGCCCCCAGCCGGCCGCGGAGCCCGAGCCGATCGACCTGCTCGAGGTGGCCGGCGGCGCCGCGCTCGCCCGCTACGCCGGCCCCGGCGCCGCCGTCCTCGCGGTGCTGCTGCTCATCCTGTTCGCGGCCCGCCGCCGCCGCTGACGGCCCGCTCCGTCGATCACCGGGTGCGTGCTCGCGACACGGCGGGACACGCCGGGCCCTCGTGCACGCATCCGGTGGTCAACTCCTGACGGCGGCGAGCTCCTCCAGCCAGGCCAGCGCCGCGGAGGCCACGGCCCCCGGTGCCCTCCCCAGGGAGTGGTCGCCCGGCACCGCGCACACCGACGCCGACGGCACCCCGTCCAGCGCCACGACCAGCTCCGCGGGCCGGCCGAACGCGTCGGTCTCCCCCTGCACCACGACCAGCGGCACGCCGGCGCCGGTGAGCTCGCCCGCGCGGCTGCGCTCGGGACGGCCCGGCGGGTGCAGCGGGAACGCCAGCGCCAGCACGCCGTCCGCCCCGAGCGCCGTCGCCGTCCGGCAGGCCACCCGCGCCCCGGCGCTGCGGCCGCCGAACACCAGCGGCCCGGTCAGCGCGCCGCCGGCCCGCAGCGCCTCGACGACGGCGGTCCAGGCGACGTCCAGGCGCGGCGGCGCGGGCGCGATCCGCTTGCCGGCCACCCGCCACGGCTGCTCCACCCGCAGCACCCGCCAGCCCGCCGCGGCGGCCGAGGTCGTGACGGCGACGAGGTCGGCCGACCCGGCGCCACCGCCGGCGCCGTGCCCGAGCACGAGCGTGCCGCGGGCACCGTCGGCCGGGCCGTCGGCGTGCACCGCGGCCGGGCCGAGCGGGGTGCCGACGGGCGCGGGGGAGCTCACGGCGCCAGCAGCGCGTCGACCGCCCCCGCGAGGTCCGGGGCGACGACGGCCGGCGCCGGGTAGCCCGGCGGGTACACGCGCTCGCTGCGCGGGAACCACGCCCCGGTGAGGCCGGCCCGCTCGGCGCCGAGCACGTCCCAGCCGTGGGCGGCGACCAGTGCCATCCGCGCCGGCTCGACCCCGCAGGCGCCCGCGGCCCACAGGTAGGCCGCGCGGGAGGGCTTCCAGGTGCGCACCGTCTCGCTGGTCAGCGTCCGCTCGACCAGCGGCGTGACGCCGCCGCGCTCCAGCCCCGCCTCGGCCACGCCGGGGGAGCCGTGTGACAGCGTCACCACCCGCACGCCGGCGTCGTGGAGGCGGCGCAGCGCGGGCTCGACGTCGGGGTGCGGCGACAGCTCGAGGAAGGCGTCGGCGACCTCCGAGCGGGCGCCGTCGGGCAGGTCGGTGAGCTGGGCCAGCGCCGAGTCGAAGGCGGCGCGGAAGGGCAGCCAGACGCCGGCCACCGTGGCCGCCGTCCCGGTGTGCAGGGTGCGGCCGAACACGGTGGGCAGCAGCTCCGCGGGCTGCCCGTGCTCGACGAGCGCGGCGGCGACGGGGGCGAGGTCGAGCAGCGTCTCGTTGACGTCGAACGCGACGACCTCGGGGCGCGGGGGGCGTGTCACGCGTCGGCGCTGCGGGCGTCCTCGGCGCGGCCCGCGGTGGTCTGCCGCCGCCGGTGGGAGCGGATGTCCTTCACCCGCTTGTAGACCAGGTAGCCCACCGCCAGGACGACGACGGCGACGACGACGTAGTCCAGGTAGTGCAGGTTCGCCTCGATGAAGTCGCGGGCCAGCCAGCCCAGCGTCACCAGGACGGTGTTCCAGATCAGGCTGCCGGCCGCGGAGTAGAGGAGGAACTGGCCGAACGGCATCCGCACCACGCCCGCGGGCACGGAGATGAAGCTGCGCACGATCGGCACCATGCGGCCGAAGAACACCGCGGAGCGGCCGTGCCGCTCGAACCAGGCGAAGGTCTTGTCGACGTCGGCGGTCTCGACCAGCGGCAGCCGGTCGAGGAAGGCGTGCGACCGTCGCGGGCCCAGCGCCCGGCCGACGTAGTAGAAGAAGATCGCCCCGAGGATCGAGCCGATGGTGGCGCAGCCGACGACGGCCACGAATGCGAACGGGCTGTCGATGAGCACACCGGCCGCCCCGAGGACGGCCTCGCTGGGGATCGGCGGGATGACCGTCTCCAGCAGGATGCTGAAGCCGACGCCGATCGGGCCCAGCGAGTCCACGAGGGAGAGCAGCCAGGCGGTGAGCCCACCCTGGTCGGAGGATGCCGCAGCGGCCAGGAAGGACATGGCTCCCACGGTACGGGCGGTGTCCGGACGTCGCCCGGACCTGCGGGGCGCTGCCCGGACGGCCGGGACGGATGGGGTTAGCGTGCCGCCATGCGTCAGCGACTCACCGCCCGGGCCGTCGTCGTGGGGGACCGGGCGGGCACCGTCGTGCCGGACGCCGTCGTCGACGTCGAGGACGGGCGCATCGCGTGGGCCGGCCCGGCCGCCGACGCCCCGCCGGCCGGGGACGCCGAGGTCGTGGCGCTGCCCGGCCTGCTCGTGCCGGGGCTGGTGAACGCCCACTCGCACGCGCCGATGGTGCTGTTCCGCGGCCAGGGCGAGGGGCTGCCGCTGGACCGCTGGCTGCGCGAGGTGATGTGGCCGCGGGAGGCGCGGCTGACCGGGGACGACGTCGAGGTGGCGATGACCGCCGCGTCGGCGGAGATGCTGCGCGGCGGGATCACCGCCAGCGTGGAGATGTACTTCTCACCGGAGCGGATCGCCGCGGCGGTCGGGGCCACGGGCGCCCGGGTGGTGGTCGCGGCGCCGATGGTGCCGCTGCCGGGCATGCCGCCGCTGGAGGAGCAGATGGCCGCCGCGGTGGACCTGGCCGGGCGCGCCGACGCGGACGGCCTGGTGGAGTACGGCCTGGGCCCGCACGCGGCCTACACCGTCCCGCTGCCCCTGCTGCGCCGCGCCGCCGAGATCACCCGCGAGCACGGGATGCTGCTGCACCTGCACGTGGCCGAGACCGCCACCGAGGGCGACGGCCTGCTCGAAGCGCACGGGCTGTCGGTGCCCGCGCTGCTGGCCGCGCACGACGTCCTGGGCGGGCGGGTGCTGGCCGCGCACTGCGTGCACCTCGACGACGCCGACCTGGAGCTGTGGGCCGAGTACGACGTCGCCGTGGCGCACTGCCCCGCCAGCAACGCCAAGCTCGCCAGCGGCATCGCGCCGGTGCGGGCGATGCTCGACCGCCGGATCCGGGTCGGCCTGGGCACCGACGGGCCGGCGTCCAACGACGGGCTGGACCTGCTCGCCGACGTCCGCCTGGCCGCGGGGCTGGCCCGGCTGCGGGAGTCCGCGGCCACGGCGCTTCCCGCCGCGGAGGCGTTCTGGCTGGCCACCGGCGGCGCCGCCGAGGCGATCGGCCGCCCCGACCTCGGCCAGGTCGAGGCGGGCCGGCGCGCGGACCTCGTGCACGTGGACACCCGCGACCTCGGCTTCGAGCCGGTCGGTGACCAGGCCGACCTGCTCACCCACCTGGTCTGGTCGGGCGCCTCGCGGCTGGTCCGCGACGTGTGGGTCGGCGGCCGGCAGGTGGTCGCCGACGGCGCGGTGACCACCGTGGACGTGGACGCGCTGCGCGCCGAGGTCGCCGAGCGGGCGGCGCGGCTCGCCCGCTAGGCCTGCGGAGCGGGACCGGTCCAGGTGTAGAGGTGGCCGTCGACCACGACGGTGACCCAGCCCTCGCACAGCAGCGCGGGCTCGCCGGTGAGGTCGGGCCAGGCGCCGCCGCCGTCCCACGGCATGCCCGGCCGCGGCAGCGGCGTGCAGTCCGCGGGCGGGACGGCGCCGGGCGCGAGGGCCATGTCGGCCCGGACGCTGCCGTCGGCGGGCCCGTACGCCTCCCCCGGCCGGACGACGGTGACGCCGGATCCCACCCCGCGGGTCCACCACGGCACCGCGCCGCGCGGCGCCCCGGCGGCCTCGGCGACGTCGCGGGTGTCGGTGTGCCCCTGCAGCTCGGCCACCATCGCGCCGAACCCGTGCACGCCGGCGGGCATCGTCACCAGGACGCCGGCTCCCGCGGCCGCGCCGAGCGCGACCGTCCCCGCCAGCGTGCCCAGGACCACCTTCACCGCCGTGCCGGGCACCGCGGGCCTCCTCTCGTCGGGCCACCGGCCGGTGGCGGGACGAGCCTCGGTCCGGAGGCCGTCCGCGGGCGTCGGCGCCCGGGCTGATCCCGCCGGGGGCCGGTCGTCCACCCGGGGGAGGACACCGGGTGCGACGTGGGCTGGAGGACCGTGCCGTGCGGCGGTTGACTGCGCCGCATGGCGGCGTCCCTGCGGGTCCTGACCATGAACGTGCTCGGCCCGGCCAACCCGGACTGGGCCCGCCGCAGCGCGCTGATCGGGGAGACGCTGCGCCGGCTGGACGCCGACGTCGTCGCGCTGCAGGAGGTGCCCGTCGCCGACGGCACCGTCGAGGAGCTGCTCGGCCCCGGCTGGTCCGTGACCCCCTTCTCCCGGGCCGCCGAGGACGGGGTGGGCGGCGTGCTGGCCACCCGGGCCCCGCACCGCGTGGTCGAGGAGGTCGACCAGCGCTGCACGCCGCGGGCACGGGACTTCCCGTGGTGCGCGACGCTGCTGGCCGAGGTGGACACCGCGGTCGGCCGCGTGCTGGTCGCCCACCACAAGCCCAGCTGGCAGTTCGGGTACGAGTACGAGCGCGAGCAGCAGGCGCTCGCCGCCGCGCGGGCGGTCGAGCGCCGGGCCGGCGGGGTGGACCACGCCGTCGTCCTCGGCGACCTCGACGCGACGCCCGACGCGGCCAGCACGCAGTTCCTGCGCGGACGCCGGTCGCTGGACGGGACGAGCGTCTGCTTCCAGGACGCCTGGGAGACCCTGCACCCGGCCGATCCCGGGTTCACCTTCGACGCCCGGAACCCGCTGGTGCGGGCGGGGGAGGTGGCCACCGCGGTCAGCCGGCGCATCGACTGGGTGCTGGTGCGCAGCGGCGTGCACGGGCCGACGCTGCAGGTCCGCTCCTGCGCCCGGGTGCTGGACGAGCCGGTCGCCGGCGTCTGGGCCAGCGACAACCACGGCGTCGTCGCCGACCTCGACCTGCCCGGCCACCCGCCGGGCTCGTGGGCTCCTCAACCGACCGGTTGACGAGCGTCCCCGACGGGTCCTATCGTCGTGTTCAACCGAGAGGTTGATGAAGGAGGTCGCAGGTGGCAGCGGATCCGCTCTCCCGGGTGTTCGCGGCGCTGGCCGACCCGACGCGGCGCGACATGGTCGCGCGGCTGGCGGTCGGCGACGCGACGGTGGGCGAGCTCGCCGCCCCCTACGACGTGACCGTCCAGGCGGTCTCCAAGCACCTGAAGGTGCTCGAGGACGCCGGCCTGGTCAGCCGCAGCCGGGAGGCCCAGCGCCGCCCGGTGCACCTCGAGGCGGAGGTGTTCGACCTGATGACGAAGTGGATCGAGCGCTACCGCCGTCAGGCGGAGGAGCGCTACCGCCGCCTCGACGACGTCCTCCGGTCCATGCCGGACGACGCGACACCGCCCACCGCGCAGGAGGAGAACCGGTCATGAGCACCGCCACCCGTGAGACGCAGATCGTCGCCGACCCCGAGGTCCCGCTCGTCCGCATCACCCGCGAGTTCGACGCCCCGCGCGGCAAGGTGTTCCGCGCGCACACCGACCCTGAGCTGCTCGTGCGGTGGCTGGGCCCGCGCGGGCTGGAGATGCGCATCGACCACTACGACTGCCGCACCGGCGGCTCCTACCGCTACGTGCACAGCGACGCCGACGGTGAGTACGCCTTCCGCGGCTGCTTCCACGAGGTCCGGCCCGACGAGCTCATCGTGCAGACGTTCACCTTCGAGGGGCAGCCCGACGGCGTCGCCCTGGAGAAGCTGGTGCTCGAGGACCTCGGCGACGGCCGCACCCGGCTGACCGTCACCTCGCTGTGCGACTCGTTCGCCGACCGGGACGCGATGATCGCCGGCGGCATGGAGGTCGGCGTCGTCGAGGGCTACGAGCGGCTCGACGAGGTGCTCGCCCGTGGCTGAGCGCGCCGTGGAGATGAAGCTGGAGCTCGTACCCATACCGGTCGCCGACGTCGACCGGGCGAAGGCCTTCTACGCCGACCGGCTGGGCTTCACCGTCGACGTCGACGTGCGACCGGCCGACGGCGTGCGGGTCGTCCAGCTGACCCCGCCGGGTTCGGCCTGCTCCGTCGGCTTCGGCACCGGCCTGGCGGCCTACGAGGGCGCTCCCGGCTCCGTCCGGGCGCTGCACCTCGTCGTCGCGGACATCGAGCACGCCCGGGCGGACCTGGTGGGCCGCGGTGCCGACGTCGGGCCCGTGGTGGACGTCGGGGGCGGGGTGAAGTACGCGGCGATCACCGACCCGGACGGCAACACCCTGACCCTGCAGGAGATGGCCTGGCGGACGGGCGCAGCCTTCTAGGCGCGCAGCGTTCTACGCGCGCAGCCTCCTAGGCGCGCAGCCTCCTAGGCGCGCAGCGAGATCGTCTCCCCGCGCACGACGGTCCGCAGCTGCCCGGGCGCCCGCCGCTCGGCGACCTCCCGCACGAAGTCGCCGAGCGGCGAGGCGAACCGGTCGTAGTCGTCGTAGTGCACCGGCACGGTCACCGGCGGCTGCAGCAGCTCCACCAGGTCGGCGCCCTGCCGGCCGTCCATGGTCACGGTGACGCCCAGCGCCCTGGTCCCGCCCAGGTGCGGGATCACGACGTCGAGCGGCCCGCAGCGCTGCAGCACCTCGCCCAGCCACGGCCGGAACAGCGTGTCGCCGGTGACGTAGCCGCGCCAGGACACCTCGCCGTCGCGGAGCAGCTCCAGCACGCTGCCCATCACCGGCGGCAGCACCCGCGCCAGCGGGCCGGGGCCGTGGACGCCGGGCACCGAGGTGATCCGCAGCGTCTCGTCGCCGCGGCCGATCTCGTGCACCTGCCACGGCCGCAGGTCCGCGGTCGCCGAGAAGCCGCGCGAGGACAGCGTCCGCGCGGCCGCGGGGGTGGTGACGACCGGCGTGGCCCTGTCGATGGTCGCGTAGGCGACCCGGTCCCAGTGGTCGCCGTGCAGGTGGGACAGCAGGACGGCGTCGAGGTCGGGGAGGTCCTCGGGCAGCAGCGCCGGGTCGGTCAGCCGCCGGGCGAACAGGCCCTTGCCAAGGTAGACGCGCTCCCCGCGCCGGACGAAGTTCGGGTCGGTGAGCAGGGTGAACCCGCCCAGCCGCAGCAGCGTCGTCGCGTTGCCGCCGAAGGTGAGGGTGACGTCGGCGGCGCTCTCGTCGGTGGGCGCGGTGCTGCGGTCGGCGCTGCCCGGGTCGGCGGTCATGCCCGGGCGGCTACCCGCCGGCCGTCGTCCTGCAACCCCGGCCGGCGGTGTCGGCGGGCCGGTGGCCGGGCCGTGGCCGCCCGTCCGCTGCAGGAGACCGCCGCGGGCCTTGTCCCCCGCCTCCGACCGGAGCAGCGTCACGACCGGCACCGAGCCGGTGCCCGACGGCGGCCGGGACCGGGTCCGGGCCGCACCCACCGCAGGACCCGAGGAGCCGCGATGAGCCAGGTCGACCCGTCCGTCCCGCCGAGCGGCACCGGCTGCGCCGACTGCGACGCCACCGGCGGCTGGTGGTTCCACCTGCGCCGGTGCGCCGCCTGCGGCCACGTGGGCTGCTGCGACTCCTCGCCGTCGCAGCACGCCTCGGCGCACGCCGCGGCCACCGGGCACCGGGTCGCGCAGAGCTTCGAGCCGGGTGAGGACTGGACCTGGGACTACGCCGCCGGGGAGTTCGGCGGGGACCTCCGGCTCGCGCCGCCGACCTCGCACCCGGTGACCCAGCCGGCGCCCGGGCCCGCCGGCCGGGTGCCCGCGGACTGGCAGCGCCACCTGCACTGAGGGCGGGCCGGGGCGGGCCCGGCTGGTAGACAGGGGCGGTGGTGCAGTCCCGGGACGTCGACGAGTCCTTCCTCGCCCTGCCCCTGTCCGCGCTCACCGAGGCGGCGCTGACCCGAGCGGTCGACCTCGGCTGCGAGCACGCCGACATCCGGGTGGAGCGCATCCGCACCCAGTCGATCAGCCTGCGCGACGCGCGGCTGGAGGCGCTGGCCGACGGCGAGGACCTGGGCCTGGCCGTGCGCGTGGTGCACGAGGGCACCTGGGGGTTCGCGGCGGGCGTCGTCCTCACCGCCGCCGAGGCGGTGCGGCTGGCCGAGCAGGCGGTCGCCGTCGCGCAGGTGTCGGCGGCGCTGGCCACCGACCGGGTCGAGCTCGCGCCGGAGCCCCGGCACGAGGGCTCCTGGGTGTCGTCCTACGACGTCGACCCGTTCGAGGTGCCCGACGCCGAGAAGACCGCGCTGCTCACCGAGCTGTCCGAGCGGCTGCTGGCCGCCGACGGCGTCGAGCACGTGCAGTCGGGCTGCATGCACGTCAAGGAGCAGAAGTACTACGGCGACACCAACGGCACCCGCACCCGCCAGCAGCGGGTCCGCATCACGCCGGAGTTCACCGCGCTCACCGTCGACCGGGCCACGGGCGCCTTCGAGAGCATGCGGACCCTCGCCCCGCCGGCCGGCCGCGGCTGGGAGTACCTGACCGGCGGGCACTTCGACTGGGACGCCGAGCTGGCGCAGATCCCCGAGCTGCTGCGGGAGAAGACCAAGGCGCCGTCGGTGGAGCCGGGCCGCTACGACCTCGTCGTCGACCCCTCCAACCTGTGGCTGACGATCCACGAGTCCGTCGGCCACGCCACCGAGCTGGACCGGGCGCTGGGCTACGAGGCCGCCTACGCCGGCACGTCGTTCGCCACCGTCGACGGGCTGGGGAGCCTGCGCTACGGGTCGGAGCTCATGCACGTCACCGGCGACCGGACGGTCGAGCACGGGCTGTCGAGCATCGGCTGGGACGACGAGGGCGTCGAGGCCCAGCAGTGGGACATCGTCCGCGACGGCGTGCTCGTCGGCTACCAGGTCGACCGCAACACCGCCCGGCTCGGCGGGATGGCCCGCTCCAACGGCTGCTCGTTCGCCGACTCGCCGCGGCACGTGCCGGTGCAGCGGATGGCCAACGTGTCGCTGCAGCCGGCCGCCGACGGGCCGGACCTCGCGGGGCTGATCGGCGGGGTCGAGCGCGGCATCTACGTCGTCGGCGACAAGAGCTGGTCGATCGACATGCAGCGCTACAACTTCCAGTTCACCGGCCAGCGCTTCTACCGCATCGAGGGCGGGCGGCTGGCCGGGCAGCTGCGCGACGTCGCCTACCAGGCCACGACGACGGACTTCTGGGGCTCGATGCGCGCCGTCGGCGGGCCCTCCACCTACCGCCTCGGCGGCGCGTTCAACTGCGGCAAGGCCCAGCCCGGGCAGGTCGCGCCGGTCAGCCACGGCTGCCCGGCCGCGCTCTTCGAGGGCGTCACCATCCTCAACACGGTCCAGGAGGGCGGGCGATGAGCCAGCTGACCGCGCAGCAGCTGGTCGAGAAGGCGCTGGCCGCCTCGACCGCCGACGGCTGCGTCGCCTACGTCGTCGAGAGCACCGAGGCCAACCTGCGGTGGGCGTCGAACAGCCTGACGACGAACGGGGCGATGCGCTCGCGCCAGGTCGTCGTCGTGTCGTTCGTCGACGGCGGCGCCGGGATGGCCACCGGCACGGTCGCGCGGACCGGCACGCCCGACGTCGCCGAGCTGGTCGCCGCCAGCGAGCAGGCCGCCCGCGACGCCGGCCCGGCCGAGGACGCCGTGCCGCTGATCAGCGAGGCCCCGCCGGACGCGGGGGACTGGGACGCCGAGCCGGCCGAGACCTCGATCGAGGTGTTCGCCGAGTTCGCGCCGGCGCTGGGGGAGGCGTTCGGGGCCGCGCGCGGCCGCGGCGACCTGCTCTTCGGCTACGCCGAGCACGCGCTGACGACGACGTACGTGGGCACCTCCACCGGCCTGCGGCTGCGCACCGACCAGCCCAGCGGCCGCGTGGAGCTCAACGGCAAGAGCACCGACTTCTCGCGGTCGGTGTGGTCCGGCGTCGGCACCCGCGACTTCCGCGACGTGTCGGTGGCCGACCTCGCCGCCGACGTGGAGCGCAAGCTCGGCTGGTCGCAGCGGCGGGTCGAGCTGCCGGCCGGGCGGTACGAGACGCTGCTGCCGCCGTCGGCCGTGAGCGACCTGATGATCTACGCCTACTGGACGATGGAGGCCCGCGACGCCGACGAGGGCCGCAACGTCTACGCCAAGGCCGGCGGCGGCAACCGGATCGGCGACCGGCTGGCCCAGCTCCCGCTGACCCTGCGCAGCGACCCGCACGCCCCCGGGCTGGAGACGGCGCCGTTCCAGGTGGTGAGCACCTCGTCCGGCTCGGCCAGCGTGTTCGACAACGGGATGGCGACGCCCGCCGTCGACTGGATCCGCGACGGCGTCCTCACCAACCTGATCCGCCCGCGGGCCTGGGCGCTGAAGACGACGGCGCCCGCGGTGGCCGCCGTCGACAACCTGATCCTCGAGCAGCCCGGCGCGACGGCGTCGCTGGAGGACATGGTCGCCGCCACCGACCGCGGGCTGCTGCTGACCACGCTCTGGTACATCCGCGAGGTCGACCCGCAGACGCTGCTGCTCACCGGCCTGACCCGCGACGGCGTGTTCCTCGTCGAGGGTGGCGAGGTGACCGGCGCGGTGAACAACTTCCGGTGGAACGAGTCGCCGGTGGACCTGCTGGCGCGGATCGGCGAGGTCGGGCGCACCGAGCGCACGCTGCCGCGCGAGTGGAACGACTGGTTCACCCGCGCCGCGATGCCGCCGGTGCGCGTGCCGGACTTCAACATGAGCTCGGTGTCCCCGGCCAGCTAGGCGCCGTCGGCTCCCGCCGGCCGCCGCACCGCCGGCTCGTGCGGTGCTCCGCGTGCTCCTGCGGTGCCGCGACACCGCAGGAGCACCGGGAACACCGCGGGAGCCCACCTCCTGGGGTCCTCCCTGTGCTCCTGAGGGCCTGCACCACCCCAGAACATCGAACAGCGCCCCAGCGGCCGGCTCGGGGAATGTCTGCACTGCGCATCGACGTCGGCTCTTGCGGTGTCCTGCGTGCTCCTGCGGTGCCGCGACACCGCAGGAGCACCGCGAACGCCGCGAGAGGACCGGCTCCTCGGGTCGAGTCCGTGCTCCCGCGGTCCTGCAGCATCCCGGGACCGCGGGAGCGACCCTCGTGGCCGCCCGGTGCGGGGTCCTCGCGCACTGGCGGCGCGTCCCGACGGGGGCTCGTGGGGCGGCTGTGACGCAGGAGTGGCGAGGGGCGCCCATACCGCACAGCTGCTCCCCCCAAACACGGATCCCGGATATTTTTCCGGCGGACAGCAGAGAGCCCCCGGGTCCCCGGGGGCGCGAGGGGAGCACGCCATGACCCGCAACCAGAAGCCCTCCGTGTTCCAGGTGGGCAAGATCTGGGACGACGGCCGCACGATCGTCGTCTCCGGGTGGGGCATCGGGCTGTGCGCCTCCGCCTGCGCCTGCCACCGCTCGCCGATGGGCGGGCACCTGGCCATCGACGAGGACCAGGCCGGCGGCACGCTGGGGCTGCGGTGCTTCGACGAGGACGGTTGCGACTGCTGCGAGCCGTGGACCGCCGACGAGCTGTCCGCCGTCCTGCGCGACCTGCAGCGCGTGGCCGGGCTCGACGCCGAGGAGCCGCTCGCCGGCTGAGGGAGGACCCCCCTGCCCCCCGCCGCTCGCAGGCTCGCGGCGGGGCCCTGCGGAGGGGGCGTACGGACACCGGCCCGCGGGGCGGGCGCCGTTCGGCGCCCCCCCCCGGCCCCCCCCCCGCGAGGGGGCGCGGGGGGGGGCGGGGGGGGGGGTGAGCCCCCGCCGCCGCGCGCGGGGGCGCCCCGGGCCCCCCCCCCCCCCGCGGGGTATGCGGACCCCGTGCTGGGACGAGCTGCGATGCGCGGTGCCCTGGCCGGCCTGGCCGGCACCGCGGCGATGACACTGGCCGAGAAGGTGGAGCAGCAGGTGACCGGCCGGCCGGACTCCTACGTGCCGGCCCGCACGCTCACCGCGCTGGCCACCCGGCGCCGCCCGCCCGGGTCCGAGCGGCCGTTCGTGCGCAACCACCTCATGCACTGGGGCACCGGGGCCGCCGTCGGCGCGCTCCGCGGGATCTGGTCGGCCAGCGGCCTGCGCGGCTGGCGCGCCTCGGTCTGGCACACCTCCGTCCGGCTGGCCACCGACCAGACGCTGGAGAACGCCACCGGCGTCGGCGACCCGCCGTGGACCTGGTCGCGGCAGGACCGCGTCGTCGACGTCGCCGGCAAGGCCCTGTACTCCCTCGTCACCGGCGTGGTGTCCGACGCGCTGGTCCCGCTCGCCCCCGACCGCCGCCGCAGCACCTCCCCCTGACAGGACCGGCCCGGTCGCGCGACGGCCGGGACGGGTGGGACGGACGGGGAGCGTGGGGTCCCGTCCGCCCCGGGTACCGCGCGCCCTGCACACGCTCCGCTGACGACCTCCCTACGGTCCGTACCGAGACGAGACCAGGGGAGCGCCGCCGGGAGGCGGCAGGGGGAGGCCGATCGTGCAGCGCAACCGGACGACGGGACGGCGCTGGACGGGTGCGGTCGTCGCCGCCACCGGCCTGGTGGCCCTCGTGCTCGCCCCCTCGTCCGCCTCCGCCGAGCCCGGCACGCCGCCGGCCACCGCCGCGGAGGCCGCGCAGCTGGTCGAGGAGACCGGCCGGCAGCTGACCGCCCTCGACGAGCAGGTGCACCAGGCCGAGCTCGCGGTCGCCGCGCAGCAGCAGGCCGCCACCGCCGCCGACGCCGCCGCCGACACCGCCGAGGCGACGCTCGCGCAGTACGCCCCGGCCATCCGCGCCATCGCGCAGAGCGGCTACACCGGCACCACCCGGTCCCGCGTGGCCGCCTTCCTGGGCAGCGACTCCGCCGACGACCTCGTCGCCCAGATGACCATGATCGACCTCATCGCCGACCACACCGACGGCGTCCTCACCGAGGTGGCCGCCGCCCAGGCCGCGGCCGAGCAGGCCCGGGCCGACGCCGACGCCGCGGCCGCCGAGGCCACCGCCGCGCTGACCGCCCTGCACGACCAGCAGGCGCAGGTCCGGGCGCAGGCCGACGCGTACGAGGCCGACTTCGAGCGGCTGACGGCGGCCGAGCAGGCCCGCGTCACCACCGCACTGGCCGGCCCCGTCCTCGACGCGCCGTCGGCGGCCGCCGCCGCGGCCGCCGCCCCCGGCCCCGCCGCCGCGATCGCCGTGCAGACGGCGCTGGCCCAGATCGGGGACCCCTACGTGTGGGGCGCCTCGGGACCCGACGGCTTCGACTGCTCCGGGCTGACCTCCTACGCCTACGCCGCCGCCGGCATCGCGCTGCCGCACTCGAGCAAGGCGCAGTCGACGCTGGGGACGCCGGTGGCGCGGGCGGACCTCATGCCCGGGGACATCGTCTACTTCTACTCGCCGGTCAGCCACGTCGGCCTCTACATCGGCGACGGCAAGATGGTGCACGCGCGCACCTACGGCCAGCCGGTCGCGGTGACCAGCGTCGACCAGTCGGGGTACCGCGGCGCCGTCCGCGTGGCCTAGCGCCCGCCGGGCGCGCCGTCCCCCGGGGCGGGCCGTACCGTTGCCGTCCGTGACCCGGGCACTGCCGCGTGAGGAACCCGCCCTGCGGCCCGAGGCCATCGGCTTCCTCGACTCGCTGGTCATCGGCCTGGCCGCGACCTCGCCGGCCTACTCGCTGGCGGCGGTCATCGGCCCCGTCGTCGCCCTGGTCGGGGTGCACGCCCCCGGCGTGATGCTGGCGTCGTTCGTGCCGATGCTGCTCATCGCCGGCGCGTTCGCCGCGCTCAACCGGGCCGACCCGGACTGCGGGACGACGTTCTCCTGGGTCACCCGCGCCTTCGGCCCGACGGCGGGCTGGATCGGCGGCTGGGCGATCACCATGACCGGCGTCCTGGTGGTCGGGTCGCTGGCCGAGGTCGGCGTCCGGTTCACCCTGCTGGTGCTGGGCCTGGACGCCCTGGCCGACTCCACGCCCGCGGTCGTCGCGCTGAGCGTGCTGCTGGTCGTCGTCATGTCGGCGATCTGCGTGCTCGGCACCGAGATCTCCGCCCGGCTGCAGAATGGGCTGATCCTCGCCCAGACCGCGGCGCTGCTGGTGTTCGCCGTCGTCGCGGTCGTCCGCGGCGTCCGGGGCGACTCGCCCTTCGGCGGGCTGACGCCGTCCTGGGACTGGCTGGACCCCTTCGGCGCCGGCGGCGCCGCGCTCACCGGCGGTCTCCTGCTCGGCGTCTTCGCCTACTGGGGCTGGGAGTCGGCGGTCAACCTGACCGAGGAGACCACCGACCCGCGGGTCGCCCCGGGCCGGGCCGGCGTGCTGTCGACGGTGGTCCTGCTGCTCACCTACGTCGGCGTCGCGGTCGCCGTCGTCTCCTTCGCGGGGACGTCCTGGCTGGCCGGCAACGCCGACGAGGAGGAGGCGGTCTTCGCGCTGCTGTCCACGCAGGCGCTGGGCGGCTGGGACTGGGTGGTGCT
Source organism: Geodermatophilus sp. SYSU D00867 (assembly GCF_054050315.1). Lineage (NCBI taxonomy): Bacteria > Bacillati > Actinomycetota > Actinomycetes > Geodermatophilales > Geodermatophilaceae > Geodermatophilus > Geodermatophilus sp. SYSU D00867. The sequence continues at coordinate 153,868 of NZ_JBJGZC010000005.1, forward strand.
GGCCGCCGTCGCCACCTCGGCGATCGCCTCCACGCAGACGACGATCATCCCGGCCTCGCGCACCGGCCTGTCGATGGCGCGGCGGGCGGCGCTGCCGGCGCGGTTCGGGTCGGTGTCCGAGCGGTTCCGGACGCCGGACGTCTCCACCTGGTGGGTCGCCGGCGTGGCGGTCGCCTGGTACGTCGGCGTGCACCTGGTCAGCGAGAACGCGCTGTTCGACTCGATCACCGCGCTGTCGCTGCTGATCGCGCTGTACTACGGGCTCACCGGCCTGGCCTGCGCCTGGTACTTCCGCCGCCGGCTGGCCCGCAGCGTGCGCGACGCGCTGCTGCTCGGCGTCGGTCCGCTGGTCGGGGCGGCGATGCTCGGCTGGCTGCTGGTGCTCTCCGTGCGCGACCTCGCCGACCCGGCGAACAGCTACACCGGCCAGGCCTGGCTCGGCCTCGGCCCGCCGCTGGTGATCGGCGTCGGGATCATGGTGGCCGGGATCGGCCTCATGCTGCTGTGGCGGTGGCGCGACGCCCGCTTCTGGCGCGAGCGCCCCGGCGTGGCCCCCGAGGACGCCGACCCCCTCGGCTAGTGCAGCAGGCGGCCCTCCGCGAGCATCGTCACCAGGGCCGCGATCCGCTTCGCCCGCGTGGCCGGGGTGGCGGCGGTGTGCACCCGCCACAGGACGGCGTAGCGGTTGGTGCCGTCCAGCCCCGCGAACGCCTCCTGCGCGGCGGGCTCGGCGGCCAGCGCCTCGGCGAGGTCGTCGGGGACGGTGATGGTGGCCGGGCCCGCGTAGGCGCGGTCCCAGCGGCCGTCGGCCTGCGCCGCCTCCACCTGCGCCAGACCCGCGGGCCGCATCCGGCCGGCCGCGACGAGCCCGGCGACGATGCCGACGTTCTTCTGCGACCACACGCTGCGCGGCCGCCGTGGCGTGACCCGGGTCAGGTACCAGTGGTCGTCCACGCTGTTGCTGCGGCCGTCGATCCAGCCGAAGCACAGCAGCGACTCGACCATCTCGTCGCGGGTCAGCGAGGGCACGCCCGCGCCCTTCTTCGCCAGCTTCACGTAGCAGCCCGGCGCGGTGGCGTGCTCGGCCTCCAGCCACGCCTCGAACGCGGCCTGGTCGGGGAAGGCCCGGACCGGCAGGTCGGTCGGCAGGGTCACGCCGGGATCCTGACCGGGACGTCCCCCGGTGCGCCACCCTGTCGGCGTGGGGAGCACCGACGCCGTCCGGGCCGGTGAGGTCTACGCCGCCGACCTCGAGCCCCGGCCGGGCGGGCGGCTGCGGCACTGGGTCCGCGTCACCGGTGCCCTCGCCGCCGAGCTCGCCCAGGGGCTGGTCCCCGCGCCGACGGTGCACGACGTGGTGGTGCGCCGCCGCGCCGACGGCGGGGAGGTCCTGCGGGTGCCCGCCGAGGACCCGCACGCGCCGGGACACCTGCTGGCCGCGATCCGGGACGAGCTCGACGCCGTCGGCCCCGGGGAGTTCCTCGACCGGTGGAGCGTCCGCACGCCCTGATCCCGCGTTCAGAGCTCCGTGCGGAGCACCTCCGCCGCCCGCGCGAGCGACCGCATCTTGCCCTCGGCGGACGCCCGCGGCAGGTACTTGAGGCCGCAGTCGCTGGTGAGGACCAGCCGCGCGACGTCGACGTCGTCCAGGGCCCGCCGCACGCGGTCGGCCACCACCTCCGGCGTCTCCACCTCCGGCGTGGACAGGTCCAGGACGCCGAGGGCGATGCCCTTGCCGCGCAGCGGCCGCAGCTGCGCCGGGTCCAGGTGCGACTGCGCCGTCTCCACCGACACCGTGTCGACCGGGGTGTCGGCCAGCTCGGGCAGGAACGAGTAGCCCTCCGGGCGCTCGCTCACCATGGCCGCGTAGCCGAAGCACAGGTGCAGGTGCACCGGACCGGGCGCGCCCTCCACCGCGCGGGTCACCGCCTCGGCGCCGTAGCGGCGGGCCACCTCCGGCCGGGCCTGCAGCCACGGCTCGTCGATCTGCACGACGTCGGCGCCCGCGGCGAACAGGTCGGCGATCTCCTCGCGGACGACGTCGGCGTAGGCCAGCGCCAGGGCGCGGTCGTCGCCGTAGTGCTCGTCCTGCGCCTGCTGCGCCATGGTGAACGGGCCGGGCAGCGTGATCTTGACCGGCCGGTCGGTGGCGGCGCGGAGGAAGCGCACGTCGCGCGCCTGGATCGGGCCGCGGCGGCGGAGCTCGCCGACCACCCGCGGCACCGGGATCGGCTTCCCGGAGCGGTTGAGCACCGTGCCGGGGGTGTCGACGTCGACCCCGTCGAGCGCGGTGGCGAAGTGGTTCGAGTAGGACTCCCGCCGCTGCTCGCCGTCGCCGACCAGGTCCAGGCCGGCCGCCTCCTGGGCGCGGACCGCCAGCAGCGTCGCGTCGTCCTGCGCCTCCTCCAGCAGGTCCGGCGCCGGCCGCCACAGCTCCCGGGCGCGGACCCGGGGCGGGAACTGGTGAGCCAGCCGGTCGTGGTCGATGAGCCACCCGGGCTGGGGCAGGCTCCCGACGACCGTGGTGGGCAGCGGCGGCAGGGAAGCGGACACGGGGTGATCCTGCCCGCGCCGACGGGGCTCCGGGTGTGCTGGGGTGGACGCCGTGGCGGACAACTACATCGCGGAACTGCCCTTCGGCGCCCCGGCCATCGACGAGGAGGCCTTCGTCGCGCCGACGGCGGTGGTGGTCGGCGCGGTCACGATGGGACCGCGCTCCAGCATCTGGTACGGCGCGGTCGCCCGGGCCGATCACGAGGTCATCGAGATCGGCGAGGGCTCCAACGTGCAGGACGGCAGCACCCTGCACTCGGACCCCGGCTTCCCGCTGGTCCTCGGCCGCGGCGTCACCGTCGGGCACCGCGTCGTCCTGCACGGCGCCCGCGTCGACGACGACGTGCTGGTCGGCATGGGCAGCATCGTCATGAACGGCGCGCACATCGGGTCGGGGTCCATCGTGGCCGCGGGCGCCGTCGTCACCCAGGGGACGGTCGTGCCGCCGGGGTCGCTGGTGGCCGGCGTCCCGGCGAAGGTGCTGCGGCCGACCACCGACGACGACCTCGCGCACATCCGGCTCAACGCGGCCAGCTACACCGAGCGGCTCGACGCGGCGCGGAAGGTGCGGCCGGTGGTGCGCCGTCCGCTGCCGCCGGCCGGCTACACCCCCGGCGACGCCGCCGACTGACGAAGGACCACCCTTCCCCCCACGCCTCGCACGCTCGGCGCGGGCCCCCTGGAGGGCGGCCCATCACGTCACCTCAGACGGCGCCGGCGAGGCGGGCGACGGCGTCGCGGACCTCGTCGAGGGACAGCGCCAGCGTCGCGTCGCCCACCGGGAGCTCGACCCGCACCACGGTGGGGTCGCCGGTGACGCCTGCCCGCGCCCAGGTCCACAGCCCCTCCTGGGCGAGCGCGCGGGCGGCAGCGCGGAAGGCGTCCGGGGTGGTCGACAGCAGCAGGTGCAGCATCGGCGTCTGCGGCGGGTCGGGCACCACCCGCACCCCGGGCAGGCCGCGGACGGTCTCGGCGACCTCCCGCGCCCGCTCGAGGTAGGCGGGGAACAGCGGCAGCCGGCGGCGCAGGCACGACAGTGCCGAGGCCGCGCCCGGCCACAGGCCGAACAGCGTGCCGCCCATCCGCCCGCGCCACTCCCGGACCTCGGCGACGACGTCCGCGGGCCCGGCCACGCAGCACCCGGCCAGCGCGCCGACCCCCTTGTAGAAGCTGACGTAGACGGTGTCGAACGGCGCCGCGACGTCCGACGGCGGCATCTCGTAGCCGGCGGCGGCCTCCCACAGCCGGGCGCCGTCGAGGTGGGCCACCGAGTGCACGTCGTGCGCCCACGCGGCCTGCTCGACGACGTCGTCCCACGGCGGCAGCGGACCGCCCAGGTCCCGCTGCGGCAGCTCGACGACCAGCGCGGCCGGCGGCTCGGCGACGCCGTCGAGGTCGGCGCGCAGCAGCATCCGGTGCCGGTCGCCGACCGGGCGCTCGACCAGGCCCTGCAGCCGCGCCAGCGCGCCGCCCTCGTGCCGGAACAGGTGGCACTCGGGGTGGGCGACGACGGTGGCGCGGCCGCTGCGCCCGGCGTGCACCCGCAGCACCGCCTGCTGCGCCATCGTCCCGCTGGGCAGGTAGACCGCGGCCGGCTTGTCCAGCAGCTGCGCGACCTCCGCCTCGAGCTCCGCGACGACGCCGCCCGCGCCGTACCGGTCCAGCGCGGTGTCCGGCGGGATGGTGGCCAGCAGGTCGGCGGCGCGCTGGGGGCCGTGGCCGGTCAGGGCGCGGTCGCAGGCCGGCCGCAGGGCGTCGAGGTCGTCGTCCACGGGCCCAGTCTGTCGGGAGCCCGGGATCCCGGCGGACCGGGCCCGGGGCCCTGGCTCCGGGACCCCGGCCCCGTCAGGCGTCGAGCAGCTCGCGGAGGAGCGCGCCGACGGCGGCCGCCTCGATGAGGAAGCCGTCGTGCCCGTACGGCGAGGACACCACCCGCAGCGGCACCCCGAGCGCGTCGGCCACCCGCCGCTGCAGCTCCAGCGGGTAGAGCCGGTCGGAGTCGACGCCGGCCACCACCGCCCGCGCGGTCACCCGGGCCAGCGCCACCTCCACCCCGCCCCGGCCGCGGCCGACGTCCCAGGTGTTCATCGCCTCGGTGAGCACCAGGTAGCTGCCGGGGTCGAAGCGGCGGGTGAGCTTGTCGGCGTGGTGGTCCAGGTAGGAGGCGACGGCGAACCGGCCGTCGGCCTGCACGGCCGCGCCGAAGCGCTCCTCCAGCTCGAACGCGCTGCGGTAGGTCAGGTGCGCGATCCGCCGGGCGACGCCGAGCCCGGCGACCGGGTCGGCGCGGATCGCGGCCTGCTGGGTGGTCTGGGTGCCGATCTGGTCGGCGGTGGCCGCCGCGCCCGAGGCGAGGAAGAACAGCCCGGCCACCCGGTCGGGCAGCGCGACCGCCCACTCCAGCGCCCGCATCCCGCCCATCGACCCGCCGACGACGGCGGCCCACCGGTCGATGCCGAGCGTGTCGGCCAGCGCCGCCTCGACCAGCACCTGGTCGCCGACGGTCACCTCGGGGAACCGCGGTCCCCACGGCCGGCCGTCGGGCGCGGTCGAGGACGGGCCGGTCGTCCCCTGGCACCCGCCGAGCACGTTGGCGCAGACGACGAAGAACCGGTCGGTGTCCAGCGCCGCGCCCGGTCCGACCAGCGACGCCCACCAGCCCGGCGTCGGGTGGCCGGGCCCGGCCGGACCGGTGACGTGGCTGTCGCCGGTGAGCGCGTGCTCGACCAGCACCGCGTTGCCGCCGTCGGGGGCGAGCGTGCCCCAGGTCTCGTAGGCCACCCGGACGCCGGGCAGCACCCCGCCGCGTTCGAGCCGGACCGGTCCGTCCAGGTCCAGGAACAGCCGGTCCCCGGCGGGGTCGCCGTCGCGCCACCCGCCGGTGCGCGGCGGGGTGCGGGACCCCGGGAGGTCCCGCACCCCGCCCACGTCAGGCGCCCTTCGCGGCGCGGAAGCCGGCCTCGAGGTCGGCGAGGATGTCCTCGATCCCCTCCAGTCCGGCGGCCAGGCGCACCAGGCCGGGCGTGACGCCCGTGGTCCGCTGCTCCTCCGGCGTCAGCTGCGAGTGGGTCGTCGACGCCGGGTGGATGACCAGGCTGCGGACGTCGCCGATGTTGGCCACGTGGCTGTGCAGCTCCAGCGCCTCGACGAAGCGCTTGCCGGCCTCGACGCCGCCGCGGATCTCGAACGCCAGCACCGCGCCGGCGCCGCGCGGGGCGTAGCGCTGCTGGGCGGCGTGCCACGGCGAGGACGGCAGGCCGGCGTAGTGCACCGACTCCACCTCGTCGTGCGCCTCGAGGAACTCGGCCACCCGCTGGGCGTTGGCCACGTGCCGCTCCATGCGCAGCGACAGGGTCTCGATGCCCTGCACGACCAGCCACGCGTTGAACGGGCTGATCGCCGGGCCGAGGTCGCGCAGCAGCTGCACCCGGGCCTTGAGCGCGTAGGCGGGCGCGCCGAGGTCGGCGTAGACGACGCCGTGGTAGGTCGGGTCCGGCGTGGTGAAGCCGGGGAACCGGCCGCGGGTCCAGTCGAAGTTGCCGCCGTCGACGATGACCCCGGCGATCGCGGTGCCGTGGCCGCCGAGGTACTTGGTGGCCGAGTGGACGACGACGTCGGCGCCGTGCTCGAGCGGGCGCACGAGGAACGGCGTGGCGATGGTGTTGTCGACGATCAGCGGCACGCCGTTGCGGTGCGCCACCTCCGACACCGCGGAGATGTCGAGGACGTCGCCCTTCGGGTTGCCGATCGACTCCCCGTAGAACGCCTTGGTGTTCTCGCGGACCAGCGACTGCCAGTTCTCCGGGTCGTCGGGGTCCTCGACGAAGGACACCTCGACGCCGAGCTTGGGCAGCGAGTGGTGCAGCAGGTTGTAGGTGCCGCCGTACAGCGACGCCGAGGCGACGACGTGGCTGCCGGCCTCGGCGACGTTGAGGATCGCCAGGGTCTCGGCGGCCTGGCCGCTGGCCACCGCGAGCGCGGCGACGCCGCCCTCGAGGGAGGCCACGCGCTGCTCGAGCGCGTCCTGCGTCGGGTTCATGATCCGCGTGTAGATGTTGCCCATCTCGGCCAGCGCGAACAGGTCGGCGGCGTGCTGGGCGTCGCGGAACTGGTAGCTGGTCGTGGCGTAGATCGGCAGGGCGCGGGCCCCGGTGGTGGGGTCGGGGCTGGTCCCGGCGTGGATCTGCCGGGTCTCGAAGCTCCAGCTCTGCTGGTCGGGCACGGCGCCGTCTCCTCTCGCTCGCGGAGACCCCGCGGCGCACGGAGGGCTCCGTCTTGCCGCGCGGCGGGCGCCGCGCGGCCGGCTCTTCCCCTGGGAGCACCTCGGACGGAGGAGAGGTTGCCGGGCAGCCAGCCAGGTACTTGTCGCTGCCTCTCGTGAGCCTGCGCGGAACCCTAGCGCCCGGTCAGGAGGTGCTGGGCCGGGGGTGCGCGAGGGCGGCCGCGGCGTCGTCGGCGAGGCGGGCGACCAGCTCCCCGGCGGGCAGCGCCTCGGCCAGCGCGTACGCCTGCCCGGCCCACATGCTGATGGCCTCCGGGTCGCCGGCCTGCCGGGCCGCCGCGCGCAACGGCGTCGTCAGGTGGTGGACGTGCGGGTAGGCGGCCGGAGCCGCGGCGGTGTGCTCGGCGAGGAAGCGGTTGACCAGCCCGCGGGCGCGCCGGCCGCTGAACGCGCGGGTGAGCGCCGTCGGCCGGCCGGCGCCCAGCGCCGCCCGGTGCGCCGCGCCGGTCCCGGCCTCGGGGCACAGCAGGAACGCCGTGCCCAGCTGCGCGGCCTCCGCGCCCGCGACGAGCACCGCCGCGACCGAGGGGCCGTCGACGATCCCGCCGGCGGCGACCATCGGCAGGTCCACCGCCCGGGCGACCAGCCGCAGCAGCGGCAGCAGCCCGTACTCGCCCGCCCCGTCCTCGTCGCGGAGGCCGCCGCGGTGGCCGCCGGCCTCGACCCCCTGCACCACCAGCGCGTCCGCGCCGGCGTCGCGGGCGGGGAGGGCGTCCTCCGGCGAGGTGACGGTGACCAGCACGGTGGCGCCGGCGTCGTGCAGCGCGGCGACCATGTCCGGCCGCGGCAGGCCGAAGGTGAACGACACCACTGGCACCCGCTCCTCGGCGAGGACGGCGACCTTGGCCTCCCACGCGTCGTCGTCGGCGCGGGGCTCGCCGAGGTCCACGCCCCACCGCCGCGCCTCGGGCCGCAGCCGCTCGGCGTAGCGGCGCAGGGCGCCCTCGTCGGCGGGCGGCCCCGGGACGAAGACGTTGACGCCGAACCGCTCCCGGGTCCGCGCCCGGACGGCGCGGACCTCCTCGCGCACCGCGTCCGGCGTCCGGTAGCCGGCGGCGAGGAAGCCCAGGCCACCGGCCCCGGACACCGCCGCGGCCAGTTCCACCGTCGACGGCCCGCCGGCCATCGGCGCCTGCACGACCGGTCGTCGCAGCCCCAGCACCATGCCGGGCATCCTGCCGCGCCGCGGCTCGGGCGGGGGTGGGTCAGGCGAGGCCGAGCCCGCGCCGGCCGGTGTCGTTGAGCTGGTCGGGGGTGAACCGGTTCGCCCAGGTGCGCTCGTAGTGCTCGGCGGGGAAGTCGGTGGGGCTGGAGCCGGTGAGGAACGCGTCACGCACGGAGGCGGCGTAGGCCTCGTTGCGCGGGCACCAGGGGGCGGCGGGGACGTACATGACGTTGCCCCATCCCTGCTGGTCGGTGACCGGGGCGACCGAGTGGATCATGTCGCAGTGCCACCAGACGGAGTCGCCGGCGCGGACGTCGGGGATGCCGCTGGCGGCGCGCAGCAGCAGGGAGTGCCACTTCTCGCTGGCCGGGAAGACCTGGTTGGTGGTGACGCCGCACATGTCGTCGTCGGGGACGTCGGGCAGCAGCGGGCGCAGCATCAGGTAGGCCATCGCCTCGGGGATCGGCACGGTGTGCAGCACGCCCTGGTCGTGGTCCATGTCCGACAGCGCGGTCCACCCCTGGAAGGTGCGGAACGCCGAGCACATGGTGGAGCCGGGGTACTGCGGGCCGGCGGTGCGGTAGGCGGCGTCGTACGGGTCGTAGGCCTCGACGGTGCCGTCGAACAGGTGCCGGAAGGCCTTCTGGTAGGCCTCGGTCATCCACAGGTCGAGCGTGCCGGGGTCGAGGTGGGTGCCCAGGCCGCCGGAGTCCGCGCCCGGCGGGCGGCGGCGGATGCGGTCGGGGTAGAGCGAGTCGCGGTCCGGGTCGAACCACCGGACGCCGTCGGACTCGGACGTCCACAGCGCGTTGAGGAAGCCCTGCACCCGGGCCATGCGGTCGCTCTGCCGGGCCTCCATCTGGGGCGGGGACCAGTAGACGGGGTAGATCTCGGGCTTGGAGCCGACGCTGCCGAAGAAGTCGTCGCCCGGGCCGCGGTAGTCCTCGAAGAAGCGGTTGCTCTCGACGTAGTCGACGATGCCGGCGTCCCAGGCCAGCGCCTGCTCGCGGGGGAAGTGCCCGCGGACGACCAGGCAGCCGCGGCGGCGGAGCGTCGCGAGCTCGTCGGCGGAGACCGTCCCGCCTCGATGTCGGCGTAGTCGAGAACCGGCCAGATCTGCTCACCGCGCGCCTTCGCCGCCTCGATCTCGGCGACCGCGGCGGCGATGCGGGCCTCGACGACGGCGAAGACCTCCTCCACCGTGCGACCGGAGGCGGCGATGCGCGCCCGCAGCGCCGGCTTGATCTCCCGGATCGCGGCCTTCAGGTCCTCCGGGGGGGTCTCCCAGTGCGGCAGCGGCGGCAGGTGCCGCGCGTACGGGGTGGGGGAGGCGGTGAGGGTCACGGTGCTCACTCCGTTCAGGAAGGACTCCTTACTTGAGTGGGACCCTAGAGCAGCCGCGCGTTCCAGGCAACAGTCCTTACTAGACTCGTCCGCATGACCCCGGCCAAGCCGTCGCTGGAGCTGCTCCGCTCGCTGACCGACGAGCACGTCCTCCGCGCGCTGATCGACCGGGGCCGGCTGACCCGCGCCGAGATCGCCGCCCGCACCGGCATCTCCAAGCCCACCGTCGGCGAGAGCGTGCGCCGGCTGACCGAGGCGGGGCTGCTGCGCGACACCGGTGAGCGCACCACCGGCCGCGGCCGGATCGGCACGTACTACGCGCTCGCCGGCGACCTCGGGGTCGCCCTGGTCCTCGGCATCGCCCCGGAGGGTGTCGTCGCCGAGGCCGTCGACGTCCACGGCCGGGTCGTCGCCCGGGAGGCCGAGGCGGTCGGCCGCCCCGCGCAGCCGGACCAGGTGGCTCGGGCGCTGCGGGCGGCGGCCCGCCGCGCCGTGGACGGCGGCCCGGGCCCGGCCCGGTCGGCCGTGGTCAGCGCCGCCGACCCGGTCGACCGGGGCTCGGGCCGGCTGGTGCACCTGCCGGACGCGCCGTTCCTGGTCGGTGAGCTCTCCCCGGTCGAGGTCCTCGCCCCGCTGGTCGCCGGGCCGGTGACCGTGGACAACGACGTCAACTGGGCCGCCCGCGCCGAGCGCGCGGCCGCGGCCCCGGGGGAGCTCGAGGACTTCGCGTACCTGTACCTGGGTGAGGGACTCGGCTGCGCCGTCGTCGCCGACGGCGAGGTCCGCCGCGGGCACGGCGGCCTCGCCGGCGAGATCGCCCACGTGCTCACTCGCAGCCCCGACGGCCGCGCCGTCGCCTTCACCGAGGTCTTCGCCGAGCTGCAGCTGCGCCGGCCGGACTCCACCGCCGTCGACGTCGACGCCCTGCTGGGCGTGGTCGACGCTCCCGGTGACCGGCCGGGCCGCGTGCTCGCCGCCCTGGCGGAGGCGATCTGCGGCGTACTCGGGGCCGTCGTCGCGCTCACCGACCCCCGGCTCATCGTCCTCGGTGGTACGTGGGGCCCGCGTCCCGCCGTCGTGAGGGCCGTGTCGGAGGCGCTGGCACACCAGCCGCGGGGCGTGCCGCTCCAGGTCGCCCGGGCCACGGCGGAACCGTCGCTGGCCGGCGCCCGGCACCGTGCCCTGGACGATCTCCGGACCTCCATCCTGGCGTCGCGGCCGGTGCCCGCGTAGGGCCGATCGAGCGACCCGTGCCGGGCTGGTCCCCGTCGCGGCCCGTCGCGGTCCCGGGCGGCACGCAGTCGGGACCTCCCGACCCGGCGCACCCCTGGCCGCGGAACTCAGGCCGGGGTGAGCCGGGCCAGCACCTGGTCGAGGGCGACGCGGTCGCCGGGGGCGACGAGCAGGTCGACGACGCCGTCGGCCGGGGCGCGCAGCGTGTGCTCCATCTTCATCGCCTCGACGACGACCACCGGGTCGCCCGCGCCGACCGGCTGCCCGCCGGACGCCGGGGTGGCGATCACCGTGCCGGGCATCGGGCTGGTCAGCTCGGGGGCGTGCGCGGCGGCGTCCGGCCGCAGCACCGGCCGCCGGGCCCGGCGCAGCGGCCAGTCGGCGCCGCCGGCGTGCACGAACAGCGCGTCGCCGTCCTCGGCCACCCGGCAGTGCGACCGCACGCCCGCGCGCACCAGCGCCAGGCCGCCGTCCTCGGGCGCGCAGCTCAGCGGCCCGGCGTCGGCGCCGTCGAGGCCGGCGCGCGCGGCGGCGGGCGTGCCGGTCAGCGTCACCGTCCGCTGCCGGCCGCCGGCCTCCAGCCGGACGACGAACGGCGCGGACGGCGCGCCGGCGCGGAAGCCGGTGGGCGCGCTCCACGGGTCGGCCGGGTCGGCGGCGGCCCAGGCGGCCAGCCACACGTGCGCGGCGGCGGCGAGGACGGCGTCGTCGGGGACGGCGGGCGGCTCCCAGGCGGCGGCGAACCGGTCGAGCAGCGCGGTGTCCAGGTCCCCGGCGCGGACCGCGGGCTCGGCGAGCAGCGACCGCACGAACCCGACGTTGGTGGTCACGCCGAGCACCGCGGTCTCCGCGAGCGCCCGGTCCAGCGCGGCCAGTGCCGTGGCGCGGTCGGGGCCGGCGGCGACCACCTTGGCCAGCATCGGGTCGTAGTCCGAGCCGACGACGGTGCCGGCGGCGACACCGGAGTCCACGCGGGCGCCGGCGGGCTCGGCCAGCGCCAGCACCCGCCCGCCGGTGGGCAGGAAGCCGCGGGCGGGGTCCTCGGCGTAGACCCGCGCCTCGACCGCCCAGCCGGTCAGCGCGACGTCGTCCTGGGTGAACGGCAGCGGCTCCCCGGCCGCCACCCGCAGCTGCTGCTCGACCAGGTCCAGGCCGGTGACCAGCTCGGTGACCGGGTGCTCGACCTGCAGCCGGGTGTTCATCTCCATGAAGAAGAACTCGTCGGGCCGGTCGGCCGACACGATGAACTCCACGGTGCCCGCGCCGGTGTAGCCGACGCTGCGGGCGGTGGCGCAGGCCGCCGCGCCGATCCGCTCGCGGGTGGCCGCGTCCAGCAGCGGCGACGGCGCCTCCTCGACCACCTTCTGGTGCCGCCGCTGCAGGCTGCACTCGCGCTCGCCGAGGTGCACGACCGCGCCGTGCGCGTCGGCGAGCACCTGCACCTCGACGTGCCGCGGCCGCTGCACGAACCGCTCGAGGAACAGCGTGTCGTCGCCGAACGCCGCACGCGCCTCCCGGCGGGCCGACGCCAGCGCCGCGGGCAGGCCGGCGGCGTCCTCGACCACCCGCATGCCCTTGCCGCCGCCGCCCGCCGAGGGCTTGACCAGCACCGGGAACCCGATCCCGGGGGCGGCGGCCACCAGGTCGTCGTCGGTGAGGCCGGGCTCGGCGATGCCGGGGACGACCGGCACGCCCGAGGCGACCACGGTCTTCTTGGCGGTGATCTTGTCGCCCATCACCCGGATCGCCTCGGCCGGCGGGCCGACGAACACGACGCCGGCGTCGGCCAGCGCGGCGGCCAGGGCCGGGTTCTCCGAGAGGAAGCCGTAGCCGGGGTGCACGGCCTGCGCGCCGGTGGCGAGGCACGCCTCGACCACGCGCTCCACCGACAGGTAGCTCTCCGCGGCCGGGGCGGGGCCGAGCCGGTAGGCGACGTCGGCGGCGCGGACATGCGGGGCGCCGGCGTCGGCGTCGCTGTAGACGGCGACCGAGCGGATGCCGAGCCGGCGCAGCGTCCGGACGACGCGGACGGCGATCTCGCCCCGGTTGGCGACGAGGACGGTGTCGAACACGGCGGTCACATCCGGAAGACGCCGTAGGCGACGTCGTCGAGGGGGGCCTGCGCGCACGCGGACAGCGCCAGGCCGAGGACGGTGCGGGTGTCGGCGGGGTCGAGGACGCCGTCGTCCCACAGCCGCGCCGTCGAGTAGTAGGGGTTGCCCTGGGCCTCGTACTGGCCGCGGATCGGCGCCTTGAACGCCTCCTCCTCCTCGGCGGGCCAGTCGGTGCCGCGGGCGGCCAGCCCGTCGCGGCGGACGGTGGCCAGCACCGACGCGGCCTGCTCGCCGCCCATCACCGAGATGCGGGCGTTGGGCCACATCCACAGGAAGCGGGGGGAGTAGGCCCGGCCGCACATCGAGTAGTTGCCCGCGCCGTAGGACCCGCCGATGACGACGGTCAGCTTGGGCACCCGGGCGCAGGCGACGGCGGTGACCATCTTGGCGCCGTGCTTGGCGATGCCGCCGGCCTCGTAGTCGCGGCCGACCATGAAGCCGGTGATGTTCTGCAGGAACAGCAGCGGGATGCGCCGCTGGTCGCAGAGCTGGACGAAGTGCGCGCCCTTGAGCGCGGACTCCCCGAACAGCACGCCGTTGTTGGCGACGATGCCGACCGGGTGCCCGTGCAGCCGGGCGAAGGTGGTCACCAGCGTGGGCCCGTAGAGGGCCTTGAACTCCTGGTGCTCGCCGCCGTCGACCAGCGTGGTGACGACGTCGCGGACGTCGTAGGGCGTGCGGGGGTCGACCGGCACCAGGTCGTAGAGGTCGGTCTGCGGGCGGACGGCGTCCCGCGGCGGGGCCACCTCCCAGGCCGGCGGCGCGGGCGGGGCCAGCGTGGACACGATGCCGCGGACGATCTCCAGCGCGTGCTCGTCGTCGTCGGCCAGGTGGTCGGTGACGCCGGAGACGCGGCTGTGCAGGTCGCCGCCGCCGAGGTCCTCGGCGCTGACCACCTCGCCGGTGGCGGCCTTCACCAGCGGCGGCCCGCCCAGGAAGATCGTGCCCTGCTCGCGGACGATCACCGACTCGTCGGCCATCGCCGGCACGTACGCGCCGCCGGCGGTGCAGGAGCCGAGGACGGCGGCCACCTGCGGGATGCCGCGGGCGCTCATCGTGGCCTGGTTGAAGAAGATCCGGCCGAAGTGCTCGCGGTCGGGGAAGACCTCGTCCTGCATCGGCAGGAACGCGCCGCCGGAGTCGACGAGGTAGACGCACGGCAGCCGGTTCTGCAGCGCCACCTCCTGCGCCCGCAGGTGCTTCTTCACCGTCACCGGGTAGTAGGTGCCGCCCTTGACCGTGGCGTCGTTGGCGACGACGACGCACGGGCGGCCCGCGACCCGGCCGACGCCGGTGATGATCCCGGCGCCGGGGGAGTCGCCGTCGTACATGTCCTCGGCGGCCAGCGGCGAGAGCTCGAGGAACGGGCTGCCGGGGTCGAGCAGGTGCGCGACGCGGTCGCGGGGGAGCAGCTTGCCGCGCTCGACGTGCCGGGCGCGGGCGGCCTCGGAGCCGCCGAGCGCGCGCCGGGCCAGCCGCTCGCGCAGCTCGGCGACCAGGTCCTCGTGCCGGGCGCGCGACGACTCCGGCGCGGCCACCGCCATGTTGTGCCTCCTGTGTGGGATCTCCGCCCCGGACGTTAACCGTCGTTCACATCGGCTGTCCACGCGCCGCGTCAGGTGGTCGGGGTGGTGTCCGTCGTCGGCGGGGGCTCCTCGGCGGGGGACGGCGGCTGCTGCGTCGTCGGCGTCTCCGTCGCGGGCTCCGTCGTCCGCGGGGTGGTCGTCGTCGGCAGGGTCGGGGGAGCCGGCGCGGTGGTCGTCGGGACCGGCGTCGGCGCCGTCGTCTCCTCGGGCGTCGTCGTCTCCTCCGGCGTCGTCGGCTCCGGCTCGGGAGTCGTCGGGGGTGCCGTCGTCTCCGGCGCGGGCGCGGGCGCCGGGGTGGTGACCTCCGTCGTGCCGCCGGCCGGGACGGTCGCCGGGTCCGGCGGCTTCACGTACAGGTAGAGCACGCCCAGGCCCACGAAGAGCGCGGCCAGCACCAGCGTGGAGGTGCGCGCCCGGCCGATGTGCCCGGGTGAGCGGCGGAAGACGTTCGACAGGCCGAAGCGGCCGCGGCCGGCGGGGTCGCCGCCGCCCGTCTCCTCGGGACGCGGCGCGCCCGGGACGGTCACTGCTGCGCCCCCTGCCGGACCGGGGCGGGCGCCGGTGCGGGTGCCGGCTCCGGGGTCACGTTGAGGCCGGCGTGGCCGAAGGCCAGCACGATCCGGGCGCGCAGGTCGCGGCTCACCTCGAACTGCCGGCCGGGCAGCGTGCGGGCGACCACCCGCACGTTGACCTGCTCGAGGTCGATGCTCTCGACGCCCATCACGCTCGGCTCGTCGAGCAGCAGGCGGCGCAGGTCGGGGTCGGCGAAGGCCTGCCGGCCCACCTCGCGGAGGATCTCGTTGACCCGCGTGACGTCGGCCGTCGTCGGCACCGGGACGTCGACCACCGCGCGCGCCCAGTCGCGGGACAGGTTGACCACCTTGACGATCTGCCCGTTCGGGATGGTGACCACCTCGCCGTCGGCCGAGCGCAGCCGGGTGATCCGCAGCGTGACGTCCTCGACGGTGCCGTCGGCCGGGTCGCCGCCGCCGACCACCTGGATCGAGACGACGTCACCGAAGCCGTACTGCCGCTCGGTGATGAGGAAGAACCCGGCCAGGACGTCGCCGACGATCCGCTGCGCGCCGAAGCCGAGCCCCACGCCGAGCACGGTGGCCGGGGCGACCAGGCCGGTGACCGGCACGCCGAGGCGGTCGAGCACGTAGAACGCCGCCACCGCGTAGACCATCACGATGAGCGTCCAGGTGACGACCTGGGTGAGCGAGTGCCGGTGCTTGGCCGCCTCGGAGCGGACCAGCACGTCACCCCCGGTGGAGCGGGCGTCGATGCGGCTGGTGATCCGGTCGCCCACCCAGCTGACGAACCGGGCCACCAGGACCGAGCCCAGGATGATCAGCACGATCTCCAGGCCGCGGCCGGCCAGCCAGTCGAGCAGGTCGGTGAACGGTGCCATGCGGGATCCGGTCCTCCGGTGGCTCGTGGGGGTCGGTGCCCATCCAACCCGGTGCGGCTCGGAGTTGCCGCTACCTCGGCTCGACGAACAGCGAGGCGACCGAGCGGCCGATCCGCCCCGTGGTGTCGTGCAGCTCGGCCGCGCACTGCCCGACGCCGCCGGGCCCGATCGTCGTCGTCGCGTCCATGCCCAGCCACTCGCCCGCCGGCTGCCGGAACAGCGCGACGACGAGGTCGACGTTGGCGAAGGTCGCCCGGTCCCACGGGAGCTCGGCGGAGATGCCGCTGGCCGCGTCGGTCATGACCAGCAGGTGCTCCAGCGGCGTCATCGGCTCGCCCTCGACCAGCGCGCACAGCGGCCGGGTCCAGGCCGCGGCCGGCCCGGTGCCGGTGAGCGAGCCCGACGCCTCCCGCCAGTCCAGCGCGCGGTGGTAGGCGACCTCCTCGCGGAACACGTCGAACACCGCCGGGCGGGCGTCCTCCGGGCCGACGGCGGCCGGCTGCGGGGGCGTGGCGGTGTCCGCCGCGTCGCGGCTGCGCATCCGCCAGGCGGTCACCCGCATCGCCGTGCGCCCGCCCGCGGTGAGCGTGGCCTCCACCAGCTCGATCCGCTGGCCCGGGCGCAGCACCCGCGCCTCCACCCGCACCGGTCCCACCGGCACCGGCCCGAGGACGTCGTAGGCCAGCCGCACCGTCTGCCCGCCGGGGATGCCGCCGGTGCGCTCGACCTCGCGGGCGAGCAGCGCCGCCGGTGGCCCGGCGTGCTGGAGGCCCGGGTCCCACGGCCCGATGGTCAGCGCGGTCGCGACGTAGCCGTCGCCGTCCGGGAGGTAGCAGGCGGAGGGCAGGTGCACGTCCCGCAGTCTCGCCCGGCCGGAGTCGGGGCCCTCCCGCGGGTCAGCCGGAGCGGGCCAGCCACAGCGCGGAGACCAGCCACACCGCGCCCACTCCCGCGGCCACCCACCACAGCGGCTGCCCCTCCGCCGACAGCGAGATCAGGACCCCCACCACGAGGACCGCGCCGGCCACCGGCGTCGACCGCAGCAGCGCGCCGGCGGTGTCCGGCCCGGGGAAGGCGACGAAGACCACCGCCGCCGCGACCAGCAGGAACGCGCACAGCGCCCCGAGGTAGGCCGCGGTGACACCGAACTCCGCGGGCAGCACGAGCGCCCCGACCCCGCCGACGACGGCCCCCGCGCCCAGCCAGAGGAGCAGGCGGCGGCGCCGTCGGGACCACGGGGGGCGGGGTTCGGTCACGCCGTCGAGGGTGCCCGCCCTCCCCGGGAGCCACGCGCGGCCGATGAGTTCCGCCCGGCCGCGCCGTCTCCCCCCTCGACGGGCCCGGGCCGAGGGCCCCGGACGACGGGAGCGCGACCGTGCGCATGGTCTTCCTCAACCTGCCGGTGGCCGACGTGGCGGCCGGCCGGGCCTTCTACACCGCCCTCGGGTTCACGGTGGACGAGCAGTTCAGCGACGAGGAGTCGGTCTCGGTGGTCGTCAGCGACACGATCCGCCTGCAGCTGCTGAGCCGCGGGAAGATGGCCGGCTTCGTCCCCGAGGGCACGCGGATCGCCGACCCGCGGCAGGGGACGGCGGCGCTGTACGCGCTGTCGTGCGACAGCCGCGAGGAGGTCGACGCGATGGTCGAGCGGGCCCTCGGTGCCGGCGGGGACAAGTGGATGCCGCCGCAGGACCACGGATTCCTGTACGGCTCGAGCTTCACCGACCCGGACGGCCACGTCTGGGAGGTCGTGTGGATGGACCCGGCGTACGCCCAGTGACGCGTCGGTAGGTGGCGTACGACTCGACGACCACTACGCTCGGACGGGTGCCGCACACCCGCCGCCCAGCCATCGGCTACCTGACCACCGTGGCGGCGGCGGGGCTGTTCGCCGTCAACGGCACCGTCTCCACGCTCGCGCTGCAGGCCGGCGTCCCGCCCACCTGGCTGACGGCGATGCGCTGCGGCGGGGCGGCGGTCGGCCTGCTGGCCGCGCTGGCGCTCGTCTCCCCGCGGCGGCTGCGGCTCACCTGGCGCGAGGTGCCCTTCCTCGCGGTGTTCGGCGTGGTCGGCGTCGCGCTCACGCAGTTCCTCTACTACGTGGCCATCGGCCGGCTGCCCGTCGGCATCGCGCTGGTCTTCGAGATGACCGCGCCGGTCGGGATCGCGCTGTGGGTCCGGCTGGTGCGCCGGGAACCCGTGCGCCCCCGGATCTGGGTGGCGCTGGCGCTGTCGCTGTCGGGGCTGGTCCTCGTCGCGCAGGTGTGGGAGGGCGGCGGCTCGCTGGACCCGCTCGGCGTCGCCGCGGGCCTGGCCGCCGCCGTGTGCCTGGCGACCTACTACCTCATGGGCGAGCGCGGGACGGCCACCCGCGACCCGGTCGCGCTCACCACCTGGACGTTCGTCGCCGCCGCGCTGTTCTGGGCGGTCGTCGCCCCGTTCACCGCGTCGTTCGACGCCGGCGTGCTGGGGGAGCGGGTGCCGGTCTCGCTCGGCTCCGCGCAGCTGCCGCTGTGGGTGCTCGTGGCCTGGATCGTCGTCCTCGGGGCGATCACGCCGTTCTGGCTGTCGATCGCCGCGCTGCGCCACCTGCCGCCGACGACGGCCGGGCTGGTCGCCACCGTCGAGCCGGTGTTCGCCTCGGTGGTCGCCTGGCTGTGGGTGGAGCAGGTGCTCACCGGCTGGCAGGTGGCCGGCGGGTTGGTGGTGCTCGGCGGCATCGCGCTCGCCCAGACCGCCCGCACCGCCGCGCGGCCGGCCCCGGCGCCGGCGCCCGTCCCCGAGGCGCCGGCGCCGCTCGCGCCTCAGGACACCTTGTCGGAGTCGGCCAGCCAGCCGGCCAGGCGCTCCATGTAGCGGGCCTGGGCGGCGTAGTCCATGCCGACGTACTCCCACGGGTGCACCTGCTGCGCCTGCGCGGCCGGCAGCAGGCCGTAGGTCGGCTGGCCGGCCATCTCCTCGGGGGTCATCGCGCCGCGCAGCGAGTAGAGGATCACGTCGCTGCGGTACTGCGGCACCTGCTCCCAGCTCGCGGTCTGCCAGAAGTAGCCGTCGCCGCCCGGGTCGACGAACTGCACGCCGAGGTCCTGGTACAGGCGCAGCGACGGGTCGTCGTGGGCCTTCGCCATGTAGAAGCCCTCGTCCGGGTAGGCGGCCACCGGCAGCACGGTGACCCCGGAGGACGCGGCCTCGGTGAGCGCCGCGGAGGCGTCCTCGTAGTCCTGCCGGGCCGCGCTGACCTCGTCGCCGTCCACGTCCGCACCGAGGGCCTCCGCGAGCTCGGCGGTGCGCTCGATGACGTCGGCGGCCGAGCCGCGCCAGGCGATCGCCACGACCGGCGCGATCCGCGCGACCTGCTCCTGCTGCTCCAGCGACTCGAAGCCGTACAGGGGCTGGGTGTCGTCCAGCGTCCCCTCGGAGTCCACCGGGTAGACGGTGGTGACGATCAGGTCGGGGTCGGCGGCGGCCAGCGCCTCGAGGTCGATCTGCCCGTAGCTCTCGCCGGCGATCTCCACGCCGTCGAGGTCGCGGCCCTCGAACTGGACGTCGTCGGCGGCCGAGGTCTGGCCGAAGGTGGCCACCGGCTCGATGCCGAGGTTCCACAGCGACGACGCGACGTCGTTCAGGCCGGCCACCCGCTCCGGCGCGGCGTCGAGCTCGACGGTGGTGCCGACGTCGTCGGTGAACGACCAGCCTCCCGTCGCGGCCTCCGCCTCGTCGTCGGTGCCGGATCCGGCGCAGGCGCTCGCGGCGAGCAGGGCCGCCAGCGCGAGGGAGGCGCCGAGCAGGCGCGGGGGTCGGGACACCGGGGGTCCTCCTCCGGTTCGGGCAGGGGGCTTCCCCCTGCGGGCGAGGGGAGGTTAGCCTTGCCTTACAAGCGGTCCGCAGGGGCCGTCCCCGAGCGGAGCGGAGACCCGCGTGACGACGACCGAGGCCCCGGCAGCGGCGGTGGCCGAGCTGCCGCAGTGGCTGTTCTTCGAGACCGTCGTCGCCCGCGTCCGCTCCCTCGGTCCGTCGATGGTGCGGATCACGCTCACCGGCCCGCAGCTCGAGGGCTTCGGCGTGGCCGGGGACGACCAGCGGGTCAAGCTCGTCCTCGCCCCCGACCCGACCGCGCTGGCCGAGCTGCAGGCCGCCGGCGCCGAGTGGTACCCCGCCTACTGCGCGCTGGCCGAGGAGCGGCGCCCGGTCCTGCGCACCTACACCGTGCGCGCGGCCCGCCCCGAGCGGTCCGAGGTCGACCTCGACGTCGTCCTGCACGGTGTCGCCGACGGGCACGCCGGCCCGGCCGCCACTTGGGCCGCGCAGGCCCGCCCGGGCGACCCGATGGTGCTCATGGGCCCCGACCGTCCCGGCCGCGGCCGCGCGTGGGGCGTCGAGTGGGCACCGCCGGCCACGGCCTCCTGCCTGCTGCTCGCCGGCGACGAGACCGCGGTGCCCGCCGTCGGCGCGATCCTCGAGGCGCTGCCGCCCGGCCGCCGCGCCGTCGCCGTCCTCGAGGTGCCCGAGGCCGGGGACCTGCAGGACCTGCGGCTGCCCGAGGGCGTGCAGGTGCGCTGGCTGGCCCGCGCCGACCGCCCCCGCGGCGAGCTGCTGGTACCCGCGGTGCACGCCGCGCTGGTGGACCTGGGGATCTGCGCCGCGCCGGCGCCCACCCCCGAGGACGTCGACCTCGACACCGGCCTGCTGTGGGAGGTCCCCGAGGACCCCGCGGCCGGGGCGGGCTGCTACGCCTGGCTGGCCGGCGAGGCCGGGATGGTCAAGCAGCTGCGCCGCCGCCTGGTCGGCGACCTCGGCGTCGACCGGCGCTCGGTGGCCTTCATGGGCTACTGGCGCGAGGGCCGCGCCGAGAACTGAGGGAGGACCCCGCTGCCCCCCACCGCTCGCACGCTCGCGGCGGGCCCCTGCAGCGGGGCCGTTCCATCAGCTCACCGGGGGAGCCGTCGGACCGGGACGACCATCGGGGTGCCGGCCACCGGGTCGGGCACCACGCGGGCCTCGAGGTCGAAGACGTCGGCGAGCAGTTGCTCGGTGAGCACCTCGTGCGGCGTGCCGGAGGAGACCAGGACGCCGTCGCGCATGGCCACCAGCCGCTGCGCGTAGCGGGCGGCGAGGTTGAGGTCGTGCAGCACGACGACGACCGTCCGTCCCCGCTCGGCGTGCAGCCGCGCCACGAGCTCCAGGACGTCGATCTGGTGCGACAGGTCCAGGTAGGTCGTCGGCTCGTCGAGCAGGATCAGGTCGGTGCCCTGGGCGAGCGCCATGGAGATCCAGGCCCGCTGCCGCTGGCCGCCGGAGAGCTCGTCCACCGGACGGTCGGCGAGGTCGCCCATGTCGGTCCAGGTCAGCGCCTCGGCGACGACCGCCTCGTCCTCGGTCGACCACTGCCGCAGCCAGCTCTGGTGCGGGTGGCGGCCGCGGGCCACGAGGTCGGCGACGGTGAGCCCCGAGGGGGCCACCGGCGTCTGCGGCAGCAGCCCGAGTACGCGGGCGACCTCGCGGGTCGGCGTCCTGGCGATCGCCCGGCCGTCGAGCAGCACCTGACCCGCCGCCGGGCGCAGCAGCCGGCCCAGCGCCCGCAGCAGCGTGGACTTGCCGCAGCCGTTCGGCCCGACGACGGCGGTGAACGAGCCGTCGGTGAGCGCGAGGTCCAGCCCGTCGACGACGACGCGGTCGTCGTAGGCCAGGCGCAGCCCCTCGGCCGCCAGGCGCACCCGGCCCTCGCCGGCGGCGGCGGGCACCGGGGGCGCGTCGGTGGTGGGAGTCGTCATGCGATGGTCCGCCTCCCGCGGACGAGCAGCCAGAGCAGGTACGGGGCGCCGACGACGGCGGTGAGGATGCCCACCGGCAGGGCCTCGGGCAGGACGGTGCGCGTGAGCAGGTCGGCCAGCACGACCAGCGCCGCGCCGAGCAGGCCCGAGGCCAGCAGGGGCGGGCGCGAGCCGCCGGTCAGCCGGACGGCGATCTGCGGGACGACCAGCGCGACGAACGTGATCGGCCCGGCCGCCGAGACCGACGCGGCGACCAGCACGACCGCGACGAGGACGACGGCGGCCTGCGCCGCGGCCAGGCGGACGCCCAGCCCGCGCGCGGTGTCGTCACCGAACTGCAGCACGCCGAGCACCCGCCCCGCCGCGAGGGCCAGCGGCACCAGCACCGCGAGGGCCACGGCCAGCGGCACGGCCTGGCCCCAGGTGCGGGCGTTGAGCGAGCCGACGATCCAGACGTAGGCGGCCGCGGCGTCGTAGATGGCCGCCCGGGTGAGCAGCCAGTCGACCACCGCCAGCGAGATCGAGGACACCGCGACGCCGACGAGGACCAGCCGGTAGCCGTCGACGCCGGACCGGTAGGCCAGCAGGAACAGCAGCAGCCCGGCCCCCAGCGCCCCGGCGAGGGCCGCGAGCGGGACGCCGACGCCGCCGAGGACCGCGCCGGCCGACGAGGTGCCGGTGGCGACGATCGCGACGACGGCGCCCACCGAGGCCCCCGAGGTGATCCCCAGGATGTCCGGTGAGGCCAGGGGGTTGCGCGCGAAGGTCTGGAACAGGGCGCCGGCCACGCCGAGCGCCAGCCCGACCAGCGCGCCGACGACGACCCGTGGCGCCCGCAGCTCCAGCACGACGAACCGCTGGCCCTGCTCGCCGGCTCCGACGAGCGTGCGCAGCACGTCGGTGACCGCGATCGGGTAGTCGCCCCGGCCCAGCGCGACCGCCCCGAGCAGCACGACGACGGCCAGCGCGACCAGCGGCACGACGACCGACCGCCACCGGAACCGCACCGACACCGGCCCGTGGCGCAGGACGACCGCGCGGCCGGCCGCGCGCCCGCCGGGGTCGGGCGGGGTCGTCTCGCGGATGGTGTCGACGGTGGCGGTCACGCGGCGGCCCTCACAGCGTCGCGCTCCGCCGCCGGCGCACGAGCGCGATGAAGAACGGCCCGCCGAGCAGGGCGAGCACGATGCCGACCTGCACCTCGCCGGGACGCGCGATCACCCGGCCGACGACGTCGGCGGTCAGCAGCAGGAACGCCCCGGCCAGCGCCGCGCAGGGGACCAGCCACCGGTGCGCCGGCCCGGTGAACGCCCGGACGGCGTGCGGGACCACCAGCCCGACGAAGGCGATCGGCCCGCAGGCCGCCGTCGCGGCGCCGGCCAGCAGCGTGATGGCCACCAGGCCGACGGCGCGGGCCAGCCACACCCGCTGGCCGAGGCCGCGGGCCACGTCCTCGCCCATGCCGAGCAGGTCCAGGGCGGGCGCGTTGAGCAGGGCGAGCACCAGGCCGGCGACGACGAAGGGCAGCACCTGCCAGGCGATGTCGGCGCCGCGGCCGGCCAGCGCGCCGACCACCCAGAAGCGGAAGGCGTCCAGCGAGTTCGAGTCGCTGACCAGCACGGCGCGCACGAGGGCGTACAGCAGCGCGGACAGCGTGGAGCCGGCCAGGGCGAGGGTGACCGGGGTGGCCCCGCCGCGGCCGGCCGCGCCCAGGACGTACACGGCGACCGTCCCGGCCAGCGCCCCCGCGAAGGCGAACCACACGTACCCCGACGGCGTGCTGATCCCCAGCAGCGCGATGGCCAGGACCACGGCGAAGGAGGCGCCGGCGGTGACGCCCAGCAGGCCGGGGTCGCCCAGCGGGTTGCGGGTGTGGCCCTGCATCAGGGCGCCGGCGACCCCGAGCGACGCCCCGACCAGGAGCCCGAGCACGGTGCGCGGGACCCGCAGGTCCCAGACGATGACCGCCTCCTCGGTCCGCAGCGAGCGGTCGGTGAGGACCTCCCACACGGTGCCCAGGCCGAGCGGGCGGGTGCCGATCGCGATGCTGGCCGCGCAGGCGGCGACCACGAGGACCAGGAGCCCGGCCAGGCCGAGCACGCGGCGTCGCGTCCGGGCGGTCCCTGCCGGGCGCGCCGGGGTGGCCCGGGTCGCCGCGGGAGCGCGGGTGACGCTGGGGACGGACACCGGGCAGCTCCGGACGGGTCGAGATCAGGCAAGGCTCACCTTAGTACCCGCTCCGGTGCGGGTCACGCTCACCGTTTCGTGCGGCGGCTCCCGCCGTGCCAGTCCTCCTGTACCCCGACCTCGTCCGGCTGCACCCCCGCGGCGAGGAGCTGCGGGCGCTCGCGCAGGCTGCGCTTGAGCTCGGCGAACCCGGGGAAGCGGGCCAGGCGGACGACGGCGTCCCAGAGCTCGACCGCGTCGTCGTCGGCGGGCAGCCGGCTGATGACCGGGCCGAAGAAGGCGACGCCCCCGGGCGGCTCGAAGTGCAGGATCGGCGTCCCGACGTCCTTGCCGGTGAGCGCCAGCGCCTCGTCGGTCTCGGCCCGGATCGTGCCGTCCCAGCGGTCGTCGTCGAGGGCGTCGGCGAGGTCGGCCGGCAGCCCGGCGCGCTCCAGCACCGGCTCGAGGTAGGCCCGCGTGCCGCGCTCGCCGGCCGTGCCGGGCCGGTCGGGCTCGGTCTCGAAGACCCGCCGGCCGAGGGCCTCGTAGAGCGTGCCCACCGCCGCGCGGCCGTGCTCCTCGCGGGTGCGGGCGGCCACGCGCAGCAGTCGCAGCCCCGCGGTGTGGCCGGCCTCGTACTCGGGCGGGAAGTGGGCGTCGTAGTCGACGTGCGCGTTGAGCAGGCGCAGCGAGATGAACCGCCAGTCGACGTCGTACTCGCGCCGGGACGCGACGGTGCGCACCCACCGGCTGGTCAGCCACGCGAACGGGCACACCGGGTCGAAGTAGAAGTGCAGGTCGGCCATGGCCCGATGCTGCCCCGCCGGCGCGGCCCCGGCATCCGCCGCCGCCGGAGCGGCCCCGGGTCAGCCGGCGAGCAGCGCCTCGATCGCCGTCCGGACCTCCGGCGCGCCCGGCTCGGTCGTCGGGCGGAACCGCGCGACGACCGCACCGTCGCCGTCGACCAGGAACTTCTCGAAGTTCCACCGCACCGGCCCGGCCTCACCGGCGGCGTCGGGGGCCTCGGTGAGCCGCTGGTAGACCGGGTGCGCGCCCTCGCCGTTGACGTCGACCTTCCCCGTCATCGGGAAGGTGACGCCGTACGTGGCCGAGCAGAAGGACTCGATCTCCTCGGCGCTGCCCGGCTCCTGCCCGGCGAACTGGTTGCACGGCACGCCGACGACGGTGAACCCGCGCGGGCCGTACTCCCGCTGCAGCTCCTCCAGCCCGGTGTACTGCGGGGTCAGGCCGCAGCGGCTGGCCACGTTGACCACCAGGGCCGGACGGCGGCCGGTGAGCGCGCCGAGCGTGGTGTCCTCGCCCCGGAGGGTCGAGACGGGCAGGTCGAGCAGGTCGGTCACGGGCGCTCCTCGCGGGCCGGGCGGGTCGACGGCACCAGCGCGCGGGGTGCCGGGCTCATTCCAGGTCGCTGATGTCGTCGGGGACGTCGACGGCGTGCTGCCGCAGCGCGGCGAGCGGCACGACCTCCAGCGACCGCGCGTTCGTGGCCGCGAGGACCACCCCGGCCGCGGCGCCGGCACGGTAGGCCTGCAGCCAGCGGGTGGCGACGACGCACCAGCGGTCGCCGGGCCGCAGCCCGGGGAACCCGAACTCCGGCCGCGGGGTCGTGAGGTCGTTCCCGAGCTCGCGCTGCAGGGCGAGGAACTCGCGGGAGACGACGGCGCACACCGTGTGGCTGCCCGTGTCGTCCGGGCCCGTGCGGCAGGACCCGTCGCGGTAGAAGCCGGTCAGCGGCTCGGTGCCGCAGGGGTCGAGGGGACCGCCCAGCACGTTGCGTTCGGTCCCCGGCTCCGGCTCGGTCACGACGGGATCGTGGCAGAGGTGCTCGCGGACGCGCCCGTCCGCGGGCCCGGCCGGCGGCGCTGCCGGCCGGGCCCGCGGAAGGCGGTCAGCCGGTGCCGGTCAGACGGCGTCCTCGCGACGACGCCGGTCGGCGAGGGTCAGCCCGGTCCCCAGTGCGAGGGCCAGCAGGGCCGCGCCGAGGGCGGTGACCGTCTCGGTGCCGGTGTAGGCGAGCTCCCCGGTGCCCGCGGAGCGGTCGGACGCCGTCCAGGAGCCGGCCGTCCAGGAGCCGGCCGCCGACGCCGGGCGGGTGGCCCCGTGGGCCCAGGCGTTCCCCGGGCCGTGACCCCGGTCGTGGCCCGTGCCGTCACCCGTGCCGTCACCCGTGCCGTGGCCCGTGCCGTGGCCCGGGCAGTCCTGCGGCGCGCCCGGGTGCTGCGGGTCGGTCGGGTCCGTGGGGTCCGCCGGGTCGGTCGGGTCCGTGGGGTCGGTCGGGTCCACCGGCCGGGTCGGCGGCGTGCAGTCGCCGAGGGCGTCGCCGAGCAGGCCCAGGCCCGCGCCGCAGACGGTCACCGGCACGTCGACGTCGATGCCGCCGTCGGAGCCGTCGTCCCCGGAACCAGGGCCGCCGGGGCCTTCCGTGCCCTCGGAGGAGCACCCGCCGAGCGCGTCGCCCAGCAGGCCGACGCCGTTGCCGCAGACGGTGACCGGCAGGTCGACGTCGAGCAGGCCGCCGTCGGAGTCGCCGCCGGAGCCACTGCCGTCCCCGGAGGTGGCGGGGGTGCAGTCGCCGGCCGCGTCGCCCAGCACGCCGACGCCGTTGCCGCAGACGGTGACCGGCAGGTCGACGTCGAGCAGGCCGCCGTCGGCCCCGGTGCCGGGGTCCCCGGTCGGCACCGCGGGGCTGCACTCCCCGGCGGCGTCGCCGAGCACGCCGACGCCGTTGCCGCAGGCGGTGACCGGGACGTCGACGTCGAGCAGGTCGCCGAGCGGGCCGCCGTCGACGGGGGCGGGAGCCGGCTCCGTGGCGGCGGTGCAGCCCCCGAGCGCGTCGCCCAGGACGCCGACGCCGTTGCCGCAGACGGTGACCGGCACGGTCACCGCGCCCTCGGGAGCGGCAGGTGCGGTGCCCTCGGCGGCGGCGTCGCCGAGCACGCCGATCCCGTTGCCGACGACGGTCACCGGCACGACGACGTCGGCCGGGTCGGTGCTGCCCGGGGCGGGCGCGGCCGGCTCCTGCGTGGCGGTGCCGCCGGCGACCGAGGCGTCGTTGCCGCCGATCGTCACGGGCACCGAGACGTCGACCGGGCCCACGTCGAGGGAGAGGTCCTGCGAGACGGCGGGCAGCTCCAGCCCGCCGATCGGGGTGCCGGTGTCGAGGACACCGAGCGCGTTGTCGGTGACGGTGACCGGCACCGTCACGTCGAGGTCGTCGGACGCGGCGGCGACACCGGTGCCGGCGGCCAGCAGGCCGCCGGTCATCAGTGCCACGCGCAGGGCGCGGGTGGCCCAGGGGTGCATGGGAGGACTCCTGACTGAGGACGGGACCGCGTCCCGGACGGGACGGCGGGGACTGCGCTCGCCCGGCCCGTGGCCGGGGGGCGCGTCCTCAGTCGGGGGAGGTGGCGGGGTCGACCGGGTCGCCGGCGGCGGCGTCCCGGGCCTCGGCAGCGGCCGCCACGGCGGCCGCCTGCTGCGCGACGGGGACGGTCGCGCCGAGGTCGGCGGTGGGCTGGTCGGCACCGGCGGTGCCGGAGGCGGTGCCCGCGGACGCCGGCAGGGCCGGTACCGCGGGGACGGCGGGCGCGAGCGGCGGGACCGGCACGGACGGCGTCGGGACCGCGACCGGCGCCGCGGCGGGCGCGGGACCGGTGACGTCCGCGGACCGCTCGGCCGATGCGGGGACCCTTGCGCCCGCGACGTCGGTGCCGGGGGCGAGGACGACCGGGGCGGCCACGACGGGCGCACCGGCGCCGGCCGCGGGAGCGCCGGCCGGGGTGTCGACCACCCCGGCGGCCGGGGGTGCGAGGACGTCGGTCACGGGGGCCGGCACGTCCGGGACCGGCGGGAGCGCACCGGTGACCGGCGCCAGGGCCCCGGTGACCGGCGACAGCGCCTCGGTGACCGGCGCCAGGACCGGCCGCAGCGCCCCGGTCACCGGGGACAGCGCCTGCGTCACCGGCGCGACGACGTCGGTCACCGGCTCGAGGGCCCGGCCGACGGGCGCGACGACGTCCCGCAGCGGCGCGGTGACCGGCGCGGCCGCCTCGGCGACCGGCGTCAGGACGGGCGCGACGACGGGCTGCGTGACGGACTCGACCACCTGACCCACCGGCGCGGTGACCGCGCCCAGCAGGCCGGCGGGCGGGGGCTCGTCGGCCGAGGCGGTGGACGCGCCGGCCAGCCAGATACCGGCGGCGGTCCCGGCGAGGACCGCCAGGCGGCCGCCCCACCGGCGCAGGCGGGTGCGACGGCACGGCAGCGGAGAACGCTCGTCCATCGCACCTCCCCCCGGTGTCGTCCGACACAGTGCTCACTCATTGGAACCGGTCCGTCACAGAAGTGGCCAGGCGAACGCCGTCCTCCGATCGGGTGGAGACGGGACCGGACGGTCACGTCCCGTGAGGCGACCCACCCGGTCCGGGGACGCGGGAGGAGTGGCAGGGTGCCGCTGTGACCGCTGACACCTCTCCCGCACCGGTGCTCTGGCAGCCCACCCGGGAGGTCCGGGAGGCGACCCGGCTGGCGGCCTTCGCGCGCGAGGTGGCCGCCCGCCGCGGGCTGGACCTGGACGCCACCGACTACGACGCGATCTGGCGCTGGTCGGTCGAGCACCTCGACCAGTTCTGGGCCGACGTCGCCGCGTGGTCCGGCGTGCTGCCCGGCGTCCCCGACGACCGGGTGCTCACCCGGCGGGAGATGCCCGGCGCCGAGTGGTTCCCGGACGCCACCCTCAACTACGCGGAGCAGGCGCTGCGGCACGCCACCGACCAGCACCCCGCGCTCATCGCGGTGGCGGAGGACGCCGAGCCGGTCGAGGTCTCCTGGGCCGAGCTGCGCGCGCAGGTCGGCGCGTTCGCCGCGACCCTGCGCCGGCTGGGCGTGCGGCGCGGCGACCGGGTCGCCGGCTACCTGCCCAACGTCCCCGAGGCGGTCGTCGCGTTCCTCGGCGCGGCGTCGATCGGGGCGGTGTGGTCCTCCTGCGCGCCGGACTTCGGCACCCGCGCGGTGCTCGACCGGTTCGCCCAGATCGAGCCGACCGTGCTGGTCGCCGTCGACGGGTACCGCTTCAACGGGAGGCCCTACGACCGGCGCGGCGTCGTCGCCGAGCTCCGGGCCGCCCTGCCGACCGTGACGGCGACGATCGCCGTCCCCCGGCTGTTCCCCGGCGAGCTGCCCGACGGCGCGCTGGGCTGGGCCGACGCCGTCGCCGACCGGCAGGAGCCCGAGTTCGAGGCGCTGCCGTTCGACCACCCGCTGTGGATCGTCTACTCGTCGGGCACCACCGGGCTGCCCAAGGGGATCGTGCACGGGCACGGCGGCGTGGTCCTCGAGGAGCACAAGCAGCTGGGCCTGCACGGCGACGTCGGCCCCGGCGACCGCTTCTACTGGTACGCCTCCACCGCCTGGATCATGTGGAACATCGCCACCTCGGCGCTGCTGCGCGGCGCGACCGTGGTCGTCCACGACGGCGCCCCGGCGTACCCCTCGGTCGACGCGCAGTTCGCCCTCGCCGCGCGCACGCGCCTGACCTACCTGGGCACCAGCGCCGGCTACCTCGTCGCGTGCGAGAAGGCCGGGATCCGGCCGGGGGAGACCCACGACCTCTCGTCGCTGCGGACGATCGGGTCCACCGGCTCCCCGCTGCCCGCCTCGGCGTTCGAGTGGGTCTACGACGCGGTCGGCCGCGACGTCTTCCTCGCCTCGGTCTCCGGCGGCACCGACGTCGCCACCGGCTTCATCGGCAGCACGCTGCTGCTGCCGGTGACCGCCGGGGAGCTGCAGCGGCCGATGCTCGGCGTCGCCGCGGCGGCGTGGGGCGAGGACGGCGAGCCGGTCACCGGCGAGCTCGGCGAGCTGGTGATCACCGAGCCGATGCCGTCGATGCCGCTGTACTTCTGGAACGACCCGGACGGCAGCCGCTACCGCGAGGCCTACTTCGAGCCGTGGCCGGGGGTGTGGCGGCACGGCGACTGGATGGAGGTCACCGAGCGCGGCACCTGCGTCATCACCGGCCGCTCGGACTCCACCCTCAACCGCGGCGGCGTGCGCATGGGCACCGCCGACATCTACGCCGCCGTCGAGAGCTTCCCGGAGGTCGCCGACTGCGTCGTCCTCGGCGTCGAACAGCGCGACGGCGGCTACTGGATGCCGCTGTTCGTCCAGATGGCGCCCGGCGCCGAGCTCACCGGCGAGCTCGCCGACCGCATCCGGGCCGCGATCCGCAGCTCGGCCAGCCCGCGGCACGTGCCCGACGAGATCCTCGTCGTCCCCGGTGTCCCGCACACCCGGACCGGCAAGCGGCTGGAGGTGCCGCTCAAGCGGTTGTTCCAGGGGGTGCCGCCGGACAAGGCGGTCAACCCCGGGGCGGTCGACGACGCGTCACTGGTCGAGCACTACGTCGCCCTGGCCCGGGAGCGCGGCGCCCGCTGAGAACGGTCCGCGCAGCGCCGCCCACTGCAGCAGCAGGACGGTCTTGGCGTCGGCGATCCGGCCGTCGCCGGCCATGGCCAGCGCCTCGTCGAACGGCAGCTCGAGCACCTCGATGTCCTCACCCTCCTCGGCCAGCCCACCCCCGGCCGACACCCGGTCGGCCGGGGTGTAGGGCCCGGCGAAGAACGCCAGCCGCTCGGTCACCGACCCGGGGCTCATGAACAGGTCGGGCAGCCGGACGAGCGCCCCGACGGCGACGCCGAGCTCCTCCTCGGCCTCGCGCCGGACCGCGGCCTCGGCGTCCTGCTCGTCGAGCAGCCCGGCGGCGGTCTCGACGAGCATCCCGTCGGGGGAGCCGTTGACGTAGGCGGGGAAGCGGAACTGCCGGGTGAGCAGCACGGCGCGGCGGGCGGCGTCGTACAGCAGCACCGTCGCGCCGTTGCCGCGGTCGTGGGTCTCGCGCTGCTCGGTGCGCCAGACGCCGTCGCGGCCGCGGCGGGCGAACGTCGTCCGCCGGTTCACGTACCAGGCGCTGGACAGCACCTCGACGTCGCGGACGACGACGTCGGGGTTGCCGGTGAGGTCGCGCCCGGCCCGGTCCAGCCCGGTCCGCCCCCGCGCGTCGGGGACGTCGACGCCGAGGACGCCGGTCACCGGGCCACCGCCGGCACCTCGTCGACGCTGGTGTAGACCGCGGCGCCGCGGGCGCGGGCCAGCGCGACCATCTCGTCGGAGCCGGCCGAGGCGCCGGGCAGCCGCAGCACGGCGTCGACGCGGGCGACCAGCCGCCGGCCCATCGGGTGGAACACCTCGTCGAAGGCGGCGTCGCCGACCCGCGTCGACCCGGCGAGGGCGGCGAGCGGCAGCGCGAGGTCCTCCCCGTTGACGGCGAGGTGGCCGGCGCGGAACAGCTCCAGGCAGGCCCGCTGGATGGCCCGGTGGTTGGCCGCGATCCTCTCCGGGTCGTCGCCGGTGCCCCCGCGGTACGGGCCGGCGACCAGGATCATCAGGGGTTGTCCGTTCATGCGAGGTCGACCTCCACGCCGGCGTCGTCGAGCGCGGCGAGGGTCTCCTGCGCCGCGGGGGTGAGCTGGGGGTCGCGGGCGCTGGCGTCCGTGACCAGGCGGCCGACCGCGTCCAGCGGGGCGACCGAGGCGAAGGCGCGGACGCCGAGCTTCGAGGCGTCGGCGACGACGAACGCGCTGCGGGCCTGCTGGAGCCCGACCTGCTTGACCGCGGCGTCCTCGAGCGTGAACTCCGACCAGCCGGCCGCGGCGCTCACCGCCCCGATCGACATGACGAAGACGTCGAAGGTGAGCTGCCGCAGCACCGCGGCGGTCAGCGGGCCGGCCAGGCTCCGCTCGCCGGGCCGGGACTCCCCGCCGACGACGAGCAGGCGGATCCCCGGCCGGTCGGCCAGCGCGTCGGCCACCGGCAGGCTCACGACGGCGACCGTGAACGGTCCCTCGCCCGCGGCCGCCCGGTCGGCCAGCGCGCGGGCCACGTGCACCGTCGTCGTCCCGGCGTCGAGCAGCACCGTCGCGCCCGGCTCGACCAGGGCGGCGGCCGCGCGGCCGATCCGGTCCTTGAGCCCGGCCTGCCAGCCGGCCCGCGCGCCGAAGCCCGCGGAGCTCTCCGGCCCCGCGACGGCGACCGCGCCGCCCCGGACGCGCTCGACGAGGCCGCGGGCCTGCAGCGCGTCGAGGTCGCGCCGCACGGTCATCTCGGAGACGCCCAGGCGGGCGGCGAGGTCGCCGAGCGAGGCCCGGCCGGCGTTGCGCACCAGCCGCAGCGTCACGTCGAGTCGGTCGGGGACGGCCACGGCGGATTCCTACCAGGATCATGTGAGGTCTGTGAAGACGTTGTGCGATGTGCCCGGACGGGCGTGCCGTCGGTCACGCTCCCGCGGGGGCGCCGTGCGGGGTACGGGAGCGGCCCGCAAGGTGGACCGGGACCGACCACCGACGACGGAGAGAGGCCCCGCGACGATGACGTCGACCCAGGAGCGCCCCGCCGACCTGCTCGAGCCCCAGCCGCCCGCGCTGCTGCCGCCGTGGCACACCCCCGAGCGCCAGGCGCTGCAGGAGCGGGCCCGCCGGTTCGCCCACGACGAGGTGCTGCCGGTCGCGAACGAGCTGGACCCGCAGAAGGGGCTGCTGCCGGAGGCGCTGCTGGCCCGCATGGCCGAGCTCGGCTGGTTCGGCATCACGGTGCCCGCCGAGCACGGCGGCCTGGGCCTCGGCGTCTTCGAGTACTGCATGGTCTCCGAGGAGCTGGCCCGCGCCTGGATGAGCAGCGCGAGCATCCTCGCCCGCGCGCAGGGTCTCGGGACGGCGGTGGCCGATCCCGCCCGGCGCGGGGAGCTGCTGCGCCGCAGCGCGAGGGGCGAGTGGATCGGCGCGATCGCGCTGTCCGAGCCCGACGCCGGCTCCGACCTCGCCGGCGTCTCCACCCGGGCGGTCCTCGACGGCGACGAGTGGGTGGTCACCGGCCACAAGCGCTGGTGCGGCAACGCCGAGGCCGCCGACTTCATCCAGGTCCTCGTCCGGGAGCGCGACCCCGGGCCGGGGGAGTCGCGCTCCGCCGGGCTGGTCAACCTGCTGCTGGAGAAGGAGCGCGGCTCGTTCCCGCCCGGGCTCACCGGGACCCCGATCGACAAGATCGGCTACCACGGTTTCCTCACCTGGGACCTGGTCTTCGACGGCGTCCGCATCCCGCGGGGGAACGTCGTCGACCAGGCGGCGGCCAGCGACGAGCAGGGCGAGGCGGCCGAGCGTGCCGGGTGGGCGCAGGCGCAGAGATTCCTCGACACCGCGCGGGTGCACACCGCCGCCCGCGCCGTCGGCCTGGCCCGCGCCGCGCTCGAGGACTCGATCGTCTACCTGCAGGAGCGCGAGCAGTTCGGCCACCCGATCGGCGACTTCCAGGCGCTGCGCTTCGCCGTCGCGGAGATGGCCGCCCAGATCGAGCAGTCGCGCGCCTTCTACCGGCAGGTCGCCCACCTCGTCGACCTCGGGGTGCGCTGCGAGAGGGAGGCCTCGATGGTCAAGCTCGAGGCCACCGAGATGGCGGTACGGGTGACCAACCAGGCCATGCAGCTGCACGGCGGCAACGGCTACACCACCGAGCGGCAGGTCGAGCGGCACTGGCGCGACGCCCGGCTGACCACGATCTTCGAGGGCACCAGCGAGATCCAGAAGCGGATCATCAGCGACCGCCTGCTGCCCCGGTCACCGCTCACCTGAGCCACCCGGTTCCGCCTTCCGCGCGCGGAAGGCGGACCCGGACGCCGCCCCGTGCCTGACCCCGCCCCGGCGACGGCGGGGTGCTCGGCGTGCGCGACGTTGTCCAGCTCTCGCCACATCACCGCCACGAGCACCGCCGACCCGGCGAACGCGAACCAGAACGGGCCGGTCACGCCCCAGGCGCGGGCCACGACCCCGCCGACGGCCTGGCCGGCCAGGATGCCGCCGAAGACGCCCATCGCGTAGAGGCTCCCGACCCGGCCCTGCAGCCCGGCCGGCACGGCGCGCATCCGCACCGTGCGCGACGTCGTCCCCCAGATGAACGCGTGCGCGCCGAAGACGAACAGCACCGGGACGGCGACCCACGGCGTCGTGGCCAGCGCCAGGAGCAGGTGGGTGAGCGTCTCGAACAGCAGGCCCGCCTTCATGAGCGTGGCGATGCCGACGTGCCGCTCGAGCCAGTCGTAGGACGCCGTCCCGACCATGCCGCCCAGCGCGCCGACCGTGGTGAGCAGGCCGTAGCCGGCCGCGCCCAGGCCCAGCCGCTGGTCGGCGTAGAGCACCAGCACCGACCAGGCCGCGCCGTAGGTGACGTTGAACAGGACGATCGTGACGGTCAGCGTCCGCACGGCGGGGTGGCCCCAGGTCCAGCGCAGCCCCTCGGCGACGTCCCGGCCGATCCGTCCCCGCCGTGCCGGCCGCTCCGGCGGCGGGACCCGCATCCGCGTGATCAGCACCGCGCCCAGCGCCACCAGCACCGCCTGGGCGAGGAACGGCCACGCGGCGCCGGCGACGAACAGCAGGCCCCCGACGGCCGGCCCGGCGAGCTGGTTCATCGTCAGCGTGCCCGCGGTCAGGCGCGCGTTGCCGATGCCCAGGTCGGCGCGGTCGACGACCATCGGCAGCAGCGTGCCGGCCGCGGTGTCGGCGAAGACCTCGGCGGTGCCCAGCACGAACAGCGCGGCGAGCACGGGCACCAGCCCGACGTCGCTGGTGAACAGGGCGGCGGCCAGCACGGCGAGCACCCCGGCGCGGGCCAGGTCGACGGCGGCGACGAGCAGCCGCCGGTCCACCCGGTCGGCCAGGACGCCGGCGTGCAGGCCGAACAGCAGCCACGGCAGCTGCTGCAGCAGGGCGCCGAGCGCGACGAGCAGCGGGTCCTGGGTCCGGGCGGCCACCAGCAGCGGCCCGGCCGCCAGCGCCACGCCGTCACCCAGGTTGCTCACCCACGACGACGCCATCAGCCAGCGGAACGACGTCCCCATCCGGGCGGGCAGCACCGCCTCGACCACCCGGCCCACGGGAACGGGACTGTAGACGTGACCGTTCCTGCGGTCTCCCGGTAATCCGGCTGACTCCTGTCGGCCCCGTCGGCGAGCATGGGGCCTGCGGCGCCGACGGTGCGCCGACTCCCGAGGAGGACCCGAGATGGCCGGCCTGCCGCGCGCGCTCGCGCCCCTGCGGCACCGCGACTACCGCCTGCTGGCCGCCTCGATGGGGCTGTCGCTGCTCGCCCAGGGGCTGTGGACGGTCGCGCTGGTCTGGCAGGTGGTCGACCTCGGCGGCGGGCCCGCCGCGCTCTCCCTCGCCACCGCCCTGTCCGCCGGCGGCATGCTGGCCAGCACGCTGCTCGGCGGCGCCCTGGCCGACCGCGTGCCGCAGCGGCGGATCCTGCTCGGCGTGGCGCTGCTGCAGACGGCGGCGGTCGGGCTGGTCGCCGTCCTGTCGCTGGCCGGGGCGCCGGCGCTCGGTCCGCTGGCCGCGGCCGCCCTGGCCCAGGGCGTCGCGACGGGGCTGTACTACCCGGCCTACTCGGCGCTGGTCCCGAGCGTGGTGCCGGCGGGCGACCTGCTCGCCGCCAACGGCCTCGAGGGCGTCGTCCGCCCGGCGCTGGCGATGGCGATCGGGCCCGCCGCCGGCGGCGTGCTGGTCGGCGCGTTCTCACCCGGCGCGGCGCTGCTCGCGACGGCGCTGACCTCGGCGGTCTCGGCCGCGTGCGTGGCGGCGCTGCCGACGGTGCCGGTGCGCCGCGACGAGGTCGGCTCGGGCCTGTTCGCCGACGTCCGCGAGGGCGTCGCCTACATGGTCCGCACGCCGTGGCTGCTGGCGACGCTGCTGTTCGCCTCGCTCATGGTGCTCGTGTTCATCGGCCCGTTCGAGGTGCTGGTCCCCTTCGCGGTCCGCGACCGGACCGGCGGCGGCCCGACCGAGCACGCCTGGGTGCTGGCCGCGTTCGGCATCGGCGGTGCGCTGGGGTCGGCGGTCGTCGCCTCGCTGCGGCTGCCGCGGCGCTACCTGACGGTCATGAACCTGCTGTGGGGCTTCGGCTGCGTGCCGATGGTCGTCTTCGGCTGGACGTCGTCGCTGTGGGTGATGATCGCCGCGGCCGGGGTGCTGGGCGCGGCGTTCGAGTCGAGCACGGTCATCTGGGGGACGCTGCTGCAGCGGCGGGTGCCGCCGGCGCTGCTCGGCCGGGTGTCCAGCCTCGACTTCTTCGTCTCGCTGGCGTTCATGCCGCTGTCGATGGCGCTGGCCGGGCCGGTCAGCGAGGTCGTCGGGCTCACCGGCACGTTCCTGCTCACCGGGCTGGTGCCGCCGCTGCTGGCGATCGCGGCGATCCTGTACTGGCGGCTGCCGGCCGACGAGGTCGCCCACCCGCTCGACGTCCCCGCCGAGGAGCCGGCGGGGCCCGGGACGGTCGACGAGCCGGAGGAACTGCCTACGGCAGGCGCAGGACCCTGGCCTCCCAGGGCCTGAGCACGGCGGGGTCGTCCTCGGGCAGGTTCCCGAGGACGACCTCCGCGCCGACCGTCTCCGGCAGCAGCCCGGCGAGGTCCTGCTCCTCGGCGCCGAGGTTGCAGACGACGAGCAGCGTGTCGCCGTCGAGGCCGCGGGTGAACGCGTACACCTGGTCGTGGTCGGGCAGCAGCATGGTGAAGGAGCCCAGTGCCACCACCGGGTCCTCGTGCCGCAGCGCGATCAGCCGCCTGTGGTGGGCGAGCACGGAGGCGGGGTCGTCGCGCTGGGCGGCGGCGTTCCACTCCGCGTGGTCGGGGTTGACCTCCAGCCACGGCGTCCCGGTGGTGAACCCGGCGCTCGGCGAGGCGTCCCACTGCACGGGTGTGCGCGCGTTGTCCCGGCTCATCCGGCGCAGCGCGGCGAACACCTCGTCGGGGTCGGCGCCGTGCGCCACGGCCTGGACCTGGTGGTTGATCGACTCGACGTCGCGGAACTGGGCCAGGTCGGTGAACGGGAAGTTCGCCATCCCGATCTCCTCGCCCTGGTAGACGTAGGGCGTCCCGCGGTGCAGGTGCAGCAGCGTGGCCAGGCAGGTGGCGGAGTCCCGGCGGTGGCGGGGCGAGTCGTCGCCGAAGCGGGACACCGCCCGCGGCTGGTCGTGGTTGTCCCAGTAGAGGGAGTTCCAGCCGACGTCGGCCAGTCCCGTCTGCCAGCGGCCGAAGGAGGCCTTGAGGTCGCGCATCCGCAGCGGCCGCGGGTGGAACTTCGAGCCCTCGAAGTCCAGGCCCACGTGCTCGAACTGGAACACCATGTCCAGCTCCCCGCGTGCCGGGTCGGTGAACAGCAGCGCGTCCTCCACCGTCGCGCCCGGCGTCTCCCCGACCAGCAGCAGCTGCTCGCGCCGGTCGGTGAAGACCTCGCGGTGCATCTCCTGCAGGAACTCGTGGATGCGGGGGCCGCACACCACCGACGCGGTCGCGTCCCCGTAGGGCAGGCCGGGCAGCGGCGGGCCGTCGTGCAGCTCGCCGTCCGGGCCGACGTCCTTGCTGATCAGGTTGATGACGTCCATGCGGAACCCGTCGACCCCGCGGTCGAGCCACCACCGCATCATCGCGTAGACCGCCTGCCGGACCTCGGGGTTCTCCCAGTTCAGGTCGGGCTGCCTGCGGTCGAACAGGTGCAGGTAGTACTCGCCGCTGGCCTCGTCGAGCTCCCAGGTCGAGCCGGAGAAGAAGCCGTGCCAGTTCGTCGGCTCGGCGCCCGGGTCGCCGGGCGCCAGGCCCGCCCTGGGCGGCCGCCACCAGTACCAGTCCCGCTTCGGCGAGTCCGGCGACGACCGGCTCTCGACGAACCACGGGTGCTCGTCGCTGGTGTGGTTGACCACCAGGTCCATCACCAGCTTCACGCCGCGGGCGTGCAGCCCGGCGACCAGCTCGTCGAGCTGCTCCAGCGTGCCGAACAGCGGGTCGACGTCCTGGTAGTCGCTGATGTCGTAGCCGTTGTCGGCCTGCGGCGAGGGGTAGACCGGGGAGAGCCAGACGACGTCGACGCCGAGGTCGGCGAGGTGGTCCAGCCGCTGCAGGACCCCGCCGAGGTCGCCGATCCCGTCACCGTCGGAGTCCTGGAAGGAACGCGGGTAGACCTGGTAGACGACGGCACGCGTCCACCACGGCGCGTCAGCGGGGGTCACCGGACCAGCCCAGCACCCCTGGCCCCGCTCCGCACCTGCGCGGCCCCGAGGGCCCGCTGCTTGGATGGTCGGGACCCGTCGGGGGACTCCCCGGCACCCCTGATCCGAGGAGGACCGATGGCCGAGCCCCTGAGCCGCCCCGACGTCGAGCCGCCCACCGGGCCCGCGCCCGACGACCTGGTGATCGAGGACCTCGTCGTCGGCGACGGCCCCGAGGCCACCGCCGGCGTCCTGGTCAGTGCCCACTACGTCGGCGTCACCCACGACGGCGGCGAGCAGTTCGACGCCTCGTGGGACCGGGGCGACCCGCTGGAGTTCCGCCTCGGCGTCGGCATGGTCATCCAGGGCTGGGACGAGGGCATCCAGGGCATGCGCGTCGGCGGCCGCCGCCGGCTGACGATCCCCCCGCACAAGGCCTACGGCGACCGCGGCGCCGGCGGGGTCATCAAGCCGGGCGCGACGCTCGTCTTCGTGGTCGACCTCGTCGGCGTGCGCTGAGTCCTCCGCGCGGTCGTGCCCCGCTCCGCTCGGGGCAGGGCACGACCCGCCGTTGACCGGCACGTGGTTGCGCCGGACAACCGCGGGGCACCGGTGCGGCCATGAGCGAGCCGGTCCCCACCCGTGAGCACGTCCGCGCGAAGCAGGGCGCCGGCGGCGAGACGGGCGGCGAGTCCACCGGCACCGTCGTCGTCGCGGGCCTGGCCAACCTCGGCATCGCCGTCGCCAAGCTGGTCGGCGGGCTGGTCAGCCACTCCTCGGCGATGCTGTCCGAGGCCGCGCACTCGCTGGCCGACACGATCACCGAGGTGCTGCTGTTCGTCGCGCTCAAGCGGGGCGACAAGGCGCCCGACGCCCGCCACCCGGTCGGCTACGGCCGGGAGACCTACTTCTGGGCGCTGCTGGCCTGCCTCGCGACCTTCACCCTCGGCGCCGGTTTCTCCTTCTACCAGGGGATCGAGACCATCCTCGAGGGCGAGGAGCAGGGCTCCCCGCTGATCGCCTACGTCGTCCTGGCGGTCTCCTTCGTCCTCGAGGGCGCCTCGTGGCTCAAGGCCGTCCGGCAGGTCCGCGGGGCCGCCCGCACGTGGGGGACGACGCCCCGCCGCTACCTGGCCGAGACCACCGACACCACGGTCAAGGCCGTGACGTTCGAGGACAGCGCGGCCCTGGTCGGCCTCGTCCTCGCCGCGCTGGGGCTGTTCCTCGAGCAGGTGACCGGCGACCCGGTGTGGGACGGCATCGCCGCGATCCTCATCGGCGTGCTGCTGCTCCTCGTGGCCGGGTCGCTGGCGCGGGCCAACGTCTCGCTGCTCATCGGCCAGTCGATCCCGCGCCGGCTGCAGGACCAGCTCCGCGAGGAGATCGCCGGGCTGCCCCAGGTCGACGACGTCCCGGTGCTGCTCACCACCGTCATCGGTCCCGGGCAGCTGGCCGTCATGGCCAAGGTCGACTTCGCCGACAGCGCGACCGTGGCCGACATCGAGCGGGCCTCCGACGAGGCCGAGCGGCGGCTGGTCGCCCGCCACGGGGGCGTCCGCTTCGTCTTCCTCGACCCGACCCCCGGCGACGGGCGCGCCCGCGCGGAGGCCCACCGCCCGGAATGACGGCGGCCGGCCCGGAGTTGGGGGATGCCGTGCGCATCGAGGTCTGGTCCGACGTCGTCTGTCCGTGGTGCTACATCGGCAAGCGCCGGTTGGAGACCGCGCTGGAGCGGTTCCCGCACCGCGACCAGGTCGAGGTGGTCTGGCGGTCCTTCCAGCTCGACCCCACGATCCCCGAGGGCGAGACCCACGCGACCCTCCCGGCGCTGGCCGCCAAGTACGGCCGCCCGGTCGAGGAGATGCGCGCGGTGATGCGGCACGTCGAGGAGACCGCCGCCGGTGAGGGCCTGGAGTACCACCTCGCCGACGGCGTCAGCGGCAACACGCTGCTCGCCCACGAGCTCCTCCACCTGGCCGCCGAGCGCGGCCTGCAGGGCGCGGTGAAGGAGCGGCTGCTGCACGCCCACTTCGAGGAGGGCCGCTCGGTCTTCGACGTCGACTCGCTGGCCGCGCTGGCCGTCGAGGTCGGCCTGGACGAGGCCGAGGTGCGGGCGGCGCTCGCCGACCACCGGTTCCGTCCCGCGGTCCTCGCCGACGCCGCCACCGCCCAGGCGCTCGGCGCCACCGGGGTGCCGTTCTTCGTGGTCGACCGGAAGTACGGCGCCGCGGGGGCCCAGCCGGCCGAGCTGCTGCTGCAGGTGCTGGAGCGGGCCTGGGCCGACGCCCACCCGCTGGTCACCGTCCCCGCCGCCGAGGGCTGCGAGGACGGCTCCTGCGCGGTCTAGGCCCGCCACGACAGAGGGCCCCTCACCGCAGCCGGTGAGGGGCCCTCCGTCGTCGTGCGGGTCAACCCATCGCGGGGCCGCCCTGCTCGGTGCCCGACAGGTTCCTCAGGAACTCGTGGCAGCGCTTCGCGCGCTCCGAGTCCTGCTCCATCACCTCGCGGAAGAAGCCGGCGATGTCGTCCAGGCCCGCGTTCTCCGCGTCCCGGACGTACTGGCCGTAGTCGTGCCCGGCCTTCAGCGAGTGGTACTGCACCGAGATCAGGTCGTAGGCGACGTCCTCGAATCCGGTCTCACCCGTGGCCATGTCGGACCTCCTCGTCGTCGGAGAGTGGCGTCCGCACGGGTTCCCCGCAGGCCGGCAACGGAAACGGGCCGGTCCGTCACGACGCGCCGGTGACCGCGCCTCCCGTGACGTCCCCGCCGCCGGCGTCGTCGGCGAGCGTCCGCCCGGCCGTCGTCTCCGCGTCGTCGGCCGCGAGCTCCTCCTCGCCGGTGGACGCCGGGTCGTCGTCGGTCGAGGCCAGGTCCGCGCCCTGGGCGTAGGCGCCGGGGTCGGCCTGCGTCGTCCGGGGGTCGTTCAGCGGGTCCGGGACGTCGGGGTCGGTGACGGTCATGGCCCGTCCCTGCCCGGGGCGGCGGGCTGGCAACCCCGCGCGACGTGCGGCAGGGTCGGCGCGACGGGTCCCCCGACGGACGGAGACGCCCCGTGACCGACCC
Source organism: Geodermatophilus sp. SYSU D00867 (assembly GCF_054050315.1). Taxonomy (NCBI): domain Bacteria; kingdom Bacillati; phylum Actinomycetota; class Actinomycetes; order Geodermatophilales; family Geodermatophilaceae; genus Geodermatophilus; species Geodermatophilus sp. SYSU D00867. The sequence goes on from NZ_JBJGZC010000005.1 coordinate 194,669, forward strand.
CGCGACCCCCGTCGACCCGCCGACGCACCGCACCGGCGCGGTCGCCGAGCTGCCCGACGGCCGCCTCCGGCTGGAGTTCCGCCGCTCCTGGGGCGACGGGCCCGACGCCGTCTGGGCCGCGCTCACCGAGCCCGACCGGCTGGCCCGCTGGTTCGGCACCTACGAGGGCGAGCGGGTCCCCGGCGGCCGGGGGACGCTGACGATGACCCACGAGCCGGAGCCGGCGGCGACGGAGGCCCGCATCGCCGAGTGCGACCCGCCGCGGGAGCTCGTCGTCGAGTGGCCGGAGCAGCAGGACTGGCGGGTCGGGCTCGCCGTCGTCGTGGAGAGCGGCCGGACGACGCTGCACCTCACCCAGGACTTTGCCGCCGGCACCGACGTCACCGACCACGCGCTCGGCTGGCACTGGTACCTCGACAAGCTCGACGCCGAGATGGGCGGGCACCCCGACCCCGGCGACTGGGACACCTTCCTCGCCCGGGTCGGGCCCGACTACGGGCGGACGCCGGAGGGCTGAGCGCCGAGCGCCGCCATGGCGGCGGCGGTGACCAGCCCGGCGGCGACCACCGCGGTCTCGACGGGCTCGGCGCCGGCCGGGGTCAGCCGTCGCCGCACCAGCCGCTCCGCGAGGTAGCCGGGCACGAGGGCGGCGCCGGTGGCGGCGAGGACCCGCGGGGCGTGCCCGTCGTCGCCGGCGGCGAGGCGGGCCAGCGCCCAGCCGTGGACGGCGAGGGTCCAGGCCGGCGGGCCGAGCGCCGTCCCGGCCCACCAGGCGTCGCGGCCGACGGTCGCCGCGCGCCCGGAGAGCACCGGCGTGTCGAACGCGTGCCGCCGGCGCAGCGACAGCGCCGTCCCGGCGAGGCTCGCCGCCAGCTGGACGGCGGACGCGGCGAGCAGCGCCCCGCGGCGGCCCGTCACCGGGCGCGCTCGTGCACCTGCACCGGCGCCGGGCCGGTCCACGGCCCCAGGGTGCCGAGGAGGGCGTCGCGCCGGCCCAGCCGCGGGCCGGCCTGCACCGGGTAGGCGTCGTAGGCGCCGGTGAGGTCCCGCGCGGCGTGGACGGCGAAGTTCGGGTCCTCCTGCGCCTCCCGCGCGACGGCGACCAGGTCGGCCAGGCCCCCGGCGACGACGGCCTCGGCCTGGCGCGCGTCGACGATCAGCCCCACCGCCATCGTGGCGACGTCCGCCCCCTCGCGGATGCCGGCGGCGAAGGGCACCTGGTAGCCGTAGCCCAGCGGGTGCTCCCAGCCGCCCAGGCCCCCGCCGGAGGCGTCGACGACGTCGACCCCGCGGGCGCGCAGCTCGCGGGCGAAGGCGATCGTGTCCTCGAGGGTGATGCCGTCGGGCGTGCCGTCGACGGCGGAGACCCGCACGAACAGCGGCCGGTCCGCGGGCCACGCGGCGCGGACGGCCTCGACCACCTCCAGGGGGAACCGCCAGCGCGCCTCCCGCGAGCCGCCGTAGCCGTCGGTGCGCCGGTTGGACAGCGGCGAGAGGAACTGGTGCAGCAGGTAGCCGTGCGCGGCGTGCACCTCGACGACGTCGAACCCGGCGTCGAGCGACCGGCGGGTGGCCGCGGCGAACGCCTCGCGGACCCCGGCCAGCTCCTCGACGGTGAGCTCGTGCGGCACCGGCCAGCCGGGGCCGGCGGGCACCGCGCTGGCCGAGACGGTCGGCCACGGCTGCTCGCCCGGTCGCGCGTCGTCGGCCGTCACCGGGCCGCCGCCCTCCCACGGGCGGTGGCTGCTGGCCTTGGCGCCGGCGTGGGCGAGCTGGATGCCCGCGACCGCGCCGGCGGCGTGCAGGAAGCCGGCGACGCGGGCGAGGCCGGGCACGTGCGCGTCGGACCACAGGCCGACGTCGCCGTGGCTGATCCGCCCCTCCGGCGTCACCGCCGTCGCCTCGACGACGACCGTGCCGAAGCCGCCGAGCGCGAACCGGCCGAGGTGCACGAGGTGGTAGTCGCCGACCAGCCCGTCGGTCACGGAGTACTGGCACATCGGGGCGACGACGAGCCGGTTCGGCAGGGTCACCCCGCGCAGCGTCAGGGGGGTGAGCAGGGCCGGGGAGGGCGCGGAGCCGTTCGTGAGACTGGTCACGCCATGGAACCAACACCGCTCCCACCTGCGGTGTTCCCGGTGCCGACCCTGCGCGGACGTAGACGTCCTAGACGTAACATCTCTCACCGTTACAGGCGGGTGTCCCCGCTTGTACGCTTCCCGAACCCGACGGCCGGACCCGTTCCGCCGGCCCGGGAGACAGCACGCACCGGCGCCGGTGTCCCGACACCCGGCGTGCCCAGAGGATGGAGACGCCGTGACCTCCGTGACCACCCCCGGTCTCGACAACGCCCCCACCACGCACGCCCGGCTGCTCGCCTGGGTGCGTGAGATGGCGGAGCTGACCACCCCGGACGAGGTCGTGTGGGTCGACGGCAGCGACGAGGAGTGGGAGCGGCTCACCCAGAGGCTGGTCGGCGCCGGCACCTTCACCCGCCTGGCGAAGAAGCCCAACTCGTTCTGGGCCGCGTCCGACCCCAGCGACGTCGCGCGCGTCGAGGACCGCACCTTCATCTGCTCGGTCGACGAGGCCGACGCGGGGCCGACCAACAACTGGATGGCCCCCGACGAGATGAAGTCGATCATGACCGAGCTGTACCGGGGCTGCATGCGCGGCCGGACGATGTACGTCATCCCGTTCTGCATGGGCCCGGTCGAGGCCGAGAACCCGATGTTCGGCGTCGAGCTCACCGACTCCGAGTACGTCGTCGTCTCCATGCGGGTCATGGCGCGCATCGGCTCGCGGATCCTCGAGGCGATGGGCACCGACCGGCCGTTCGTGCCGGCCATGCACTCCCTGGGCGCCCCGCTCGAGCCGGGCCAGGAGGACGTGCCCTGGCCCTGCAGCCAGACCAAGTACATCGTGCACTTCCCCGAGGAGCGGGCCATCTGGTCCTACGGCTCGGGCTACGGCGGCAACGCCCTGCTGGGCAAGAAGTGCTACTCGCTGCGGATCGCCTCGGTGATGGCCCGCGACGAGGGCTGGCTCGCCGAGCACATGCTGATCCTCAAGCTGACCAGCCCGCAGCAGAAGACGTACTACGTCGCGGCGGCCTTCCCGAGCGCCTGCGGCAAGACCAACCTGGCGATGCTCGAGCCGACCATCCCCGGCTGGAAGGTCGAGACCCTCGGCGACGATATCGCCTGGATGCGGTTCGGCGAGGACGGCCGGCTCTACGCGCTCAACCCCGAGTTCGGCCTGTTCGGCGTCGCGCCGGGCACCGGCTGGGACACCAACCCCAACGCGATGCGCACCATCGACAAGGGCAACTCGGTGTTCACCAACGTCGCGCTCACCGACGACGGCGACGTCTGGTGGGAGGGCATGACCGAGGAGCCGCCGGCGCACCTCACCAGCTGGAAGAAGCAGGACTGGACGCCGGACTCCGACGAGCCCTCGTCGCACCCGAACTCGCGGTTCTGCACCCCGATCGAGCAGTGCCCGATCCTCGCGCCCGAGTACGAGGACCCGAAGGGCGTGCCGATCTCGGCGATCCTCTTCGGCGGCCGCCGGAAGACCACGATCCCGCTGGTCACCGAGGCGCGGGACTGGAACCACGGCGTCTTCATGGGGGCCACGCTGTCCTCGGAGACGACCGCTGCGGCCACCGGCGCGGTCGGCGTCGTCCGCCGCGACCCGTTCGCCATGCTGCCGTTCATCGGCTACAACGCCGGTGACTACTTCCGGCACTGGGTCGAGACCGGCAAGGCGCACGACTCGACCAAGCTGCCGCGGATCTTCTACGTGAACTGGTTCCGCCGCGACGAGGACGGCGGCTTCCTGTGGCCGGGCTTCGGCGAGAACAGCCGGGTGCTCAAGTGGGTCGTCGAGCGCATCGAGGGCACCGCGGCCGCCGAGGAGACCGCCGTCGGCCACGTGCCCACGACCGGCTCGCTCGACGTCTCCGGGCTGGACGTGACCGAGGACCGGGTGCGCAAGGCGCTCGCCGTCGACAAGGACGAGTGGCGCGCGGAGATCCCGCAGATCACCGAGTGGTTCGAGAAGTTCGGGGACAAGCTGCCCAGCACCATGTGGGACGAGCTGGAGATCCTCAAGAGCCGGCTCGCCTAGGAGGAGGACCCCCTGCCCCCGCCGCTCGCACGCTCGCGGCGGGCGCCTGCAGGGGGGCCACCCGCGCGGGTCCAGGGCCCCGTTCCGGACAGCGTCGTCCGGGGCGGGGCCCGTGCTCGTCCGTGCCGGTCCGTGCACGGAACGGAGCCGTCTGCCAGCCGAGCGTGCGGACGTCGGTTAGCGTGGCTGGCGGTCCCGCGTCCCCCTGACGACAGGTTCGCTCCCCGGTGCCCAATCCCTACCTGCACGTGCTGCGCACGCCGCACGCGCTGCCCATGGTGCTCGCCGCCTTCATCGGCCGGCTGCCCCTGTCGATGGTCGGCCTGGGGTGCGTCCTGCTGGTCGCGGACGAGACCGGCTCCTACGGCCTGGGCGGCGTGGTCGCCGCCGCGGGCGCGGTCACCACCGCCCTGGCCGGCCCGGTCATCGGCCGGCTGGCGGACACCTTCGGCCAGCGCCGGACGCTGCTGCCCGTCGTCGCGGTGTTCGCGGCGGCCGGGGCGCTGTTCCTCGCCGCGGTCAAGGAGGACTGGCCGCGGTGGACCTTCTTCGTCACCGCCGGCGTCGCGGGGGCGTGCATCCCGCCGGTCGCCTCGATGATCCGGGTGCGCTGGACCCACCTGCTGCGCGGCACCCACCGCCTGCACACGGCGCTGGCGATGGAGTCCGTCGTCGACGAGCTGGTGTTCATCGTCGGGCCGGTGCTGGTGACCTTCCTGTCCACCACCGGGCACTCGACCTCCGGCGTCGTCACCGCCTTCACCCTCGCCGTCGTCGGGGCGCTGCTGTTCGCCGCGCAGGGGCGCACCGAGCCGCCGCCGCACGGGCACGAGGCGCGCAAGGGGCCCTCGGCCATCCGCACGCCGGGCCTGCGGGTGTTGTTCGTCGTCGGCGCCGCCGTCGGGTCGATCCTCGGCACGCTGGAGATCGCGCTGGTCGCCTTCGCCGACGAGGTCGGCGCGATGGGCCTGTCCGGCGTGCTCATCGCGGGCCTCGCGCTCGGCTCGATGATCAGCGGGATCGGCTGGGGCGCCGTGCACTGGCGGCACCCGCTGCGGCACCGGCTGCTGGTCGTGCTCGCGACGCTGACCGTGCTCACCGTGCCGCTGGTCCTCATCGGCAACGTCTGGGTGATGATCCCGTTCGTCGTCGTGGCCGGGGTGGCCGTCTCGCCGTCGCTGATCAGCTCGTTCACCCTCGCCGAGCTCATCGTGCCGCGGGTGGCGGTGACCGAGGCGTTCACCTGGATCGGCACCGCGCTCGGCCTCGGCGTCGCCGTCGGCACCTCGATCGCCGGGAAGGTCGTCGACACCGTCAGCGCCAACGCCGCGTTCCTCGTCGCCACGGTCTCGGCCGGGATCGCCGCCGTCGTCGTGCTCGCCGCGCAGCGGCTGCTGCACGTGCCGGCCGAGCACGCCGCCGAGCCGGCGATGGCGCGCTGACCCGGCCGCGTCCCGCCGCGGGCGGCGGCCGGGTCCTCGGCGTCGCGCCCGAGCGGCTCGGCCGGTGGCTGGACGGCGTCGCCACCCGGCACGGCGCCTTCGACACGGCCGTCGACGACGACGGCACCGTGCGGATCACCTGCGCCGACGGCACGACCGTGACGCTGCGCGCGCCGTTCGGCTGGACCCCGGGCCCGGCGCCGCTCGCCACCTTCACCGCCGCCGCACGCCGGCCGCGGCGGGCCGCCGTCCTGCTGGTGCGCCGCGGCCGCTGGGCCACCGGCGTCTTCGACGGCGCGGACCTCGTCGTCTCCAAGGTCGACAGCCGGCTGGTGCAGGGCCGCAGCGCGGCCGGCGGCTGGAGCCAGCAGCGCTTCGCCCGGCGCCGCGGCAACCAGGCCGACGCCGTGGTCGCCGCGGCCGCCGACACCGCGGCCCGGGTGCTGCTGCCGCACGCCGGCGGGGTCGACGCCCTGTTCACCGGCGGGGACCGGGGGATGGTCGACGCCGTGCTCGCCGACCCCCGGCTCGCCCCGCTGGCGGCGCTGCGCCGGGAACCGGCGCTGGAGGTCGGCGAGCCGACGAAGGAGGTCCTGCTGGCCACCCCCGCCCGGTTCCGCGCCGTGCGGGTGCACGTCGTGGAACCCGGCGACCGGCCCTGAGCTCAGCCGTTCGGGAGCAGGACCAGGCGGATCGGGTTGCCCTCCTTGCGCTCGAGCATCTCGATGCCCTTCGCCGCGTCCTCGAGCGGCAGGGTGCCGGAGATCGAGCGGGACAGGTCCAGCCGGCCGTGCCGGACGAGGCCGACCAGCTGCTGCACGTGCCCGGGCTCGGAGCCGTAGTGGCCGAGGACCTGCTGCGAGAAGTAGCTGAACTGCGTGCCGTTGCGGATGGTCAGCGGCTGGTCGGTGAGCCCGACGAGCACCAGCCTGCCCTCGCGCTCCAGGCAGCGCACCGCCTGCTCGCGCACCGCGGCCACGCCGGCGAAGTCGAACGCGCAGGACAGGCCCGCGCCGCCGGTGAGCTGCCGCACCCCGCCGGCGACGTCCTCGGACGGGTCCAGGGCGAGGTCGGCGCCGAGGTCCAGGGCCCGCTGCCGGGCGGACTCCACCGGGTCGACGGCGACGATCGGCGCCGCGCCGGCCAGCCGCAGCAGCTGCACCGCGTGCGCCCCGAGACCGCCGATGCCCCACACGCCCACCGGCTCCCCGGCGCGCACCCCGGCCGTCTTGACGATCGAGGCCCACGGCGTCGACACGGCGTCGGGCACGATGCACGCCTGCTCGAAGGGCAGCTCGTCGGGGATGGGGACCAGGGTCTCGACGGTGGCCAGCGCGTACTGCGCCCAGCCGCCGTCGTAGTCGACGCCGCGGGTGTGGATCCAGCCGTCGACCTCCTCGCCGGCCTGCAGGAGGACCCGCTGCCCGGCCTGCCAGCCGGTCACGCCGTCCCCGAGCCCGGCGACGACGCCGGCCACCTCGTGGCCGAGCGTGACCTCCTCGCCCTGCAGGAACAGCGGGTTGAGCGTGCCGTCGACGAGGTGGACGTCGGACAGGCAGATGCCGGCCGCGCGGACCTCGACGAGGACCTGCCCCGGCCCGGGCACCGGGCGCGGCACCTCCTTGACCTCGAACTGCTTGGTGCGCACGTTGAGCCGGCCGGCGAGCATCGAGTCGGGCATGTCCCGCATCCTCCCCACCGGCCCGCGGGACCACACCGCCGCCTCCGGTGCACGCCCGCGGAGTCGCACGACCCCGGGGGCGGACGTGACCCACGGCACACGACGGCGTAAGGTCCACCGGCCGTGTCAGCGACACCGACCGACACGACCGTGACCGCCACTCCGAGCGATGCGGGGGCCGACCCCGTCCTGACCGCCGAGCGCGCCCACCTGGCCCTCGCCGGGGACTGCCTCGCCGGGATGCGCGCCGCCGCCTCCGCCGTCGTGGACGCCGGCGTCGACGCCTGGGCCTCCGAGCGCCTCGGCGCCGCCCGCGCCGAGCGGCTGCGCTCGCTGGCCGCCGACCCCGGCGTGCCGCCGTTCTTCGGCCGCACCGACGGCGACGGGGAGACCTTCCACATCGGCCGGCGGCACGTGCGCGACGCCGCCGGGCGGCCGGTGGTCATCGACTGGCGCGCGCCGATGAGCCGGCCGTTCTACCGGGCCAGCGCCGCCGATCCGCAGGGCCTGGTCCGCCGCCGCCGGTTCGGCTTCTCCGGGGGCGAGCTGACCTCCTACGAGGACGAGCTGCTCGGGGCGGGGGAGGAGGGCGACGGCGCCCTGCCGCGGGCGGAGACGTCGAGCCGGGTCCTGCTCCAGGAGATCGAGCGCCCGCGCTCCGGCCCCATGCGCGACATCGTCGCCACCATCCAGCCCGAGCAGGACGAGATCGTCCGGGCCCCGCTGGCCGAGTCGGTGTGCGTGCAGGGCGCGCCGGGCACCGGCAAGACCGCCGTCGGCCTGCACCGCGCCGCCTACCTGCTCTACACGCACGGCGGGCAGCTGGCCCGCACCGGCGTCCTCGTCGTCGGGCCCAACCGGGCGTTCCTGCGCTACGTCGAGCAGGTGCTCCCCACCCTCGGCGAGGTCGACGTCGACCAGACCACGGTCGCCGAGCTGACCGGCCGGGTGCCGGTGCGGGCGCAGGACGCCCCGGAGGTCGCCGCCCTCAAGGGCGACGCCCGCATGGCGCAGGTGCTGGAGCGGGCGCTGTGGGGCGCGATCGCCAAGCCCGCCGACGACGTCCTGGTGCCGCTGGCCGGCCGCCGCTACCGGGTGCCGGTGGAGCGGCTCAAGCGGTACGTCGACGACCTGCGGCGGCGCGGCCGCGTGCCCGACGACCAGCAGCGGCTGCACCACACCGCCGGTCGGGAGCGGCTGGCGCTGCTGCTCGCCGAGGACGCCCGCCGGCAGCAGGAGGAGGCCGGCGGCAGCCCGACCGACGCCGAGACCCGCCGGGCCGCACGCAGCCCCGAGGTCCGCGCGTTCTGCGACGCCGTCTGGCCCGCCCGCGACCCGGCCGGCCTGGTCCTGGAGCTGCTCGGCGACCCCGCGGTCCTGGCCCGCGCCGCCCGCGGCGTGCTCGGCGACGACGAGCAGGCGCTGCTGCTCCGCCCGGCGCCGCGCTCGGTCGGCACCGCGCCGTGGACCGCCGCCGACGCCGTCCTGGTCGACGAGGTGGCCGGGCTGCTCGAGCGGACGGCGGGCTACGGGCACGTCGTCGTCGACGAGGCGCAGGACCTCTCGCCCATGCAGTGCCGCGCGGTGGCCCGCCGGCTGGCCGCCGGCTCGCTCACCGTGCTCGGCGACCTCGCGCAGGCCACCAGCCCGTGGTCGCCGGCCGACTGGGCGCCGACGCTCGCGGGCCTGGGCCGCCCGGACACCGCCGTCCGGCCGCTGACCCGCGGCTACCGGGTCCCGGGGGAGGTCCTCGACTACGCCAACCGGCTGCTGCCGGCGATCGCGCCCGGCCTGCCCGCGGCCACCGCCGTGCGCCGGGACCCCGGTGCGCTCGCCGTCCGCCCGGTCGCCGACCTCGCCGGGCCGCTGGCCGAGGTGGTCGCCGATCTCGCGGCCGGCCCCGGGTCGGTCGGCGTCGTCTGCGCCGACGCCGCGGTCCCCGAGGTGGCGCGGCTGCTGGCCGCCGCGGGCCTGCCGGCGTCGGTGCTCGCCGACGACGGCTCGGCGGCCGGGCGGGTCGCCGTCGTGCCCGCCGCGCTGGCGAAGGGGCTGGAGTTCGACGCCGTCGTGGTGGCCGACCCGGCGGCGATCGTGGCCGCCGAGCCGCGGGGGCTGTCCCGGCTCTACGTCGTGCTCACCCGGGCGGTGAGCACGCTGGTGGTGCTGCACCGCGACGACCTGCCCGCCCTGCTGGAGGGCTGAGCGTCCCCCGACCGCGGGACCGCACGGCGCGGGTCGTTGTGGCCGGACGTGATCTCTGTTGCAGTGTGCGCGCACGGGAGGGAGGCCCATGGACCGGCAGGACAGCCGGGCCGGCACGTTGCTCCGGTTGGCCGCGACGATCGTGGTCGCCGGGGCACTGGTGGCGGGCCTGCTCCTCCCGTGGATCGGGGGTCCCGCGATCGCCGCCCAGCAGTCCACCGGGCTGCTCGGCGACCTGCCCACCGAGTTCACCGACCCCTCGCCGCCGGGGAACACCGTGCTGCTCGCCGCCGACGGCGAGCCGATCACGTACTTCTACGACGAGAACCGCGACCCCGTGGAGCCCGCCGAGATCGCGGACGTCATGAAGGACGCGATGGTGGCCATCGAGGACTCCCGCTTCTACGGCCACCGCGGTCTGGACGTGCAGGGGACGCTGCGCGCGCTGGTCACCAACATCGCCGCCGGCGAGGTGGCCGAGGGCGGCTCGACGCTCACCCAGCAGCTGGTCAAGCAGACGCTGCTGCAGACCGCCGACACCCCCGAGGAGCGGACCGCCGCCACCGAGCAGACGGTGGGCCGCAAGCTGCGCGAGGCGCGCCTGGCCCTGGCGCTGGAGGACCTCTACAGCAAGGACGAGATCCTCACCCGCTACCTCAACACCGTCTACTTCGGCCAGAACGCCTACGGCGTGCAGCCGGCCGCCCGCGCCTTCTTCGGTGTCGACGCCGCGGCGCTCACCCTGCCACAGGCGGCCCTGCTGGCCGGCCTCGTGCAGAGCCCGGTGAACGACGACCCGTTCACCGACCCCGAGGCGGCCACCGCGCGGCGCAACGAGGTGCTGTCCCGGATGGCCGAGCAGGGCCTCGTCCCCGCCGACGAGGCGGCGGCGGCCGCGGCCGCGCCGCTCGGGCTGGCACCCGCACCCGCCCCGCCCCGCGGCTGCGTCCAGGCGAGCGTCGGCCCGTTCGTCTGCGACTTCGTGCAGCGGTACCTGATCCAGGAGCTCGGGCTCAGCCAGGAACAGCTGGACAACGGCGGCTACACCGTCCAGACCACCCTGGACCCCGAGCTGCAGCGCTCCGGCGACGCCGCGGTGCTCGAGACGCTCCCGCGGGAGGACTCGCTGGCCGCGATGTTCACCGCCGTCGAGCCCGGCACCGGCCACCTGCTGGCGATGAGCGTCAACCGGACCTTCGGCTACGACCTCGCCGACCGCACCCAGGAGTCGTTCAACCTCAACGTGGCGCCCAGCCAGGGCTCGGGCTCCACGTACAAGGTGTTCGTCGCCGCCGCGGCCCTGGCCCGGGGCTACTCGTCCTACTACACGCTCACCGCACCCGACCCCTACGTCTCCCGGGTCTACTCCGGCCCGTGCGAGGGCCGGGACACCGACGGCCGGTACTGCGTCCGCAACGCCGGGTCGGGCTACCGCTCGACGCTGGACCTGACGACGGCGCTGTACCAGTCCTCCAACACCTACTTCCTCGCGCTCGAGGACGCCCTGGGCAGCGTCGAGGAGCCGGTGCGGATGGCCGAGGCGGCGGGGCTGTTCCAGTTCAGCCCGCCGGGGCTGGCCCAGCAGATCATCGACGAGAACCGCGGGTCGTTCACCTTCGGCGCCGAGGCGACCAGCCCGCTGGCGCTGGCCAGCGCCTACTCGACGTTCGCCGCCGGCGGCACGCAGTGCGACGTCGTCCCGGTGACCGCCGTCCTCGACCGGAACGGGGAGCCGGCGGTCGGCGCCGACGGCGAACCGCTCGCGGTCGGCGACCGGTGCACGCCCGAGGCGATCCCACCGGGCGTGGCCAACACGATGAACCAGATGCTGCGCAAGGACGTCGAGCCGGGGAACCCGGGGCAGACCGGGGCGCGCGCCTACGTCCGCGGCCACCAGATCGCCGGCAAGACCGGCACCTCGCAGGACAACTACTCGGTGGCGTTCGTGGGCTACACGCCCGAGATCACCGCGAGCGTCATGGTCCTCAACCCCAAGCGCAACGAGGACGTCGGCGGCTTCGGTGGCGGCAAGGGCGCCACCATCTGGCACGACGCGATGGAGCCGATCCTCACCGCGCGCGGCAGCGGCGAGTTCCCGCCCGCGGACGAGACCGTGCAGAACGGCAACACCCGCCCGGTGCCCGGCTGCTCCGGCGTCCGGGCCTGCGAGCGGGCCCTCACCGACGCCGGGTTCACCGCGCGGACGGTGCGCGTCGACAGCGACGAGCCGGCCGGCACCCTCCTGGGCACCAGCCCGCCGCGCGGCGGCCGCGCCGTGCCGGGCCAGCTGGTGTCGATCCTGGTGAGCAACGGCAGCGACTACGTGGAACCGGCGCCCGAGCCCGCGCCCCCCACGGAGCCGGCGCCCGCGCCCCCGACCGGGCCGCCGCCCGCGCCCGGGACGACGCCGCCCGGCACGACCCCGCCGACGTCCCCGCCCCCGCCCCCGGCGCCGGAGCCGCCCCAGACGCCGGAGCCGCCGCCACCGGCCACGGAGCCGCCGACCGCACCGGCCACGCCGCCGCCCCCGCCCGCCGCGCCCGCCACGGAGGCCCCGCCGCCCGGCTCCCCCTGGCGGCCGACGGCCTGACGCCGCCCCAGCCGCGCGTCGAGGGACTGGGTGAGCAGCCACCCGGCCAGCAGGACCAGGTGCAGCAGGAACAGCCACAGGCCGATGGCGACCACCGCACCGACGACCACCAGGCCGCCGAAGGGCGCGCCGAGGTCCAGGGGCAGCGACAGGAACAGCACGAAGCCCTGCAGGAAGCCGGACAGGCAGGCCGCGGTGAACAGCGCGCCGCTGACCAGCGCGCCCCACCGGCGCCGGCCGCCGGCCACCACGCCGTAGCCCCAGAGGATGGGCACGGTCAGCACGAACAGCACCGAGTAGTAGCCGACGGCGAACCGCCCGATCAGGGGCCCGGCGCCGTCCTCGCGGGCCAGGTCGGCCATGGCCGTGGCGGCCAGCAGCAGCGGGTACAGCAGCAGGGGCGTCACCACGACCAGGGGCAGCGTGAGCAGCCGGCCCCGCCAGCCGGTGAGGTTCTCCCGCCGCTGGCTGAACCGCATCAGCGCCCGCCGCAGCCCCTCGCCGTACAGCGACAGCGGCAGCAGCGCCAGCGCGAACCCCAGCAGGTCCAGCCGGACGCCGGCGTCGACCAGCCGGGCCACCGCGTCCGGCGCGCCCAGTGACTCCGGCAGCAGCTCGGCCAGCCGCTCGCTGCGCGCGCGGACCTCCCCGGCCGAGGTGGCCAGCGCGGTCAGCCGGACGGAGACCAGCACCAGCGGCACCACCGCGATGCCGGCGTAGAAGGTCAGGCCCGCGCCGATCAGCGCGAGGTCACGGCCGCGCAGCAGGCGCCGGGCACCGGCCAGCAGCGCGCGCGTCTCGACCCGCAACCGGGCCGCCGTCCACCTGCGTGCCGGGCTCACCCGCCCATGCCACCAGTCCCGGCGGCCCGGCGCCCGCCGGGGACCGGACGGCGCTCAGTCGTCGGTGCTCGCGTCGTCGGTGGTGGGGGCGTCGTTGCCCGGGTTCTGGCCGGTCTCCTGGCAACTGGCGTCGTTCTCGTTGCTGGCGTTGCCGCCGGCGGAGTCGCAGTTGGTCGGGCCGCGGGAGAAGTCGGTGTTGTCGCCACAGGCGACCAGGGAGCCGAGCAGGGCGAGCACGACGAGCGGCCGGGCCAGGCGCATCCGCGTGGAAGAGGACATGCAGCAATCGGTACACGTCCCCACGGCCGCGCAAACCGGCGGGGGTCGGGAACCTCCCGGAGTCGCCTGGTCACCGTTCGTGACTGATGTAATTACACCGGGGTGATTGTCACACGCCGGTCACGGACCTTACGCTGAGTGTGTCCAACGGGGCGCTCCGTCACCAGTCCGGGTGACACCCCGTGGACGCCGTCGAGCCGGTCCTCCCGCAGCGGAGACCGGGCCGGGGACCCATCGCAGTCCTGGGGTGTAGCGCGTGTCCGCACGCGCCGGGCGACTCCACGCCCGAACCCGTCAGCTAACCCGGTAGGCGGCCTGGGAGAAGGAGAGACCGCCGCGTGGCGTCCCTGCGCACGTCCGTCCCCGGCACGCCCGCGACCGGCCGCGGCCGCCGCGCCGCCCTCGCGCTCGTCGGCGCCCTCGGCATCGGTCTCGGGCTGGGGGCCGTCCCGGCGCCGGCCCGGGCGGAGGAGCCGACGTCGGCCGCCGAGGCCGCGCAGCTGGTCGCCGCCCGGGGCCACGAGCTCGAGGCCGTCACCGAGCAGTTCAACGAGGCCCGCGAGGCGCTCGCCGCCCAGCAGGCCGCCGCCGGCGCCGCCGCCGCGCAGCTGGCCGCCGCCCAGGCCGCCGTGGACACCGCGCGGCAGCAGGTGATCGGGATCGCCCGGTCGGCCTACACCGGCGACAGCATGGGCTCGCTGCAGGCGCTCATGACCAGCGAGGACGCCGACGAGTTCGTCAACCGCGTCACCCTGCTGCAGGGCGTCGCCGGTTACCAGGGCGAGCTGCTCGGCCAGGCCGCGGCCGCCACCGAGACCGCCACCGCCGCGCAGGCCGCCGCCGCCGCGGCCGCCGCCGAGGCGCAGCGCCAGTACGACGCCGTCGCCGCCCAGCAGGCCGACCTCGAGGCGCAGATCGCCGCCTACCAGGCCGACTACGCCCGGCTGAGCGCCGAGGAGCGGCGCGCCGCCCTCGAGGCCGCCGCCGCGGCGCACGCCGCCGAGGACTCCCGCGCCAGCCGGGACGAGGAGCGCGAGGACACCGCGTCGTCCTCCGCGTCCTCCTCCGCCGAGGAGCCGGCCGCGGCGGCCGCGCCGCCCAGCGGCGTCGCCGGGACCGTCGTCGCCACCGCCATGGCCCAGCGCGGCAAGCCCTACGTGTGGGCGGCCGCCGGCCCGAGCTCGTTCGACTGCTCCGGCCTCACCCAGTACGCCTTCCGCGCCGCGGGGATCAGCCTCCCGCACTCCAGCAGGATGCAGTCGACGATGGGCACCGCGGTCTCCCGCGCGAACCTGCAGCCCGGTGACCTGGTCTTCTTCTACAGCCCGGTGAGCCACGTCGGCATCTACATCGGCAACGGCCAGATGGTGCACGCGCCGACGTCGGGCGACGTCGTCAAGGTCGCCAGCATCGACGCGATGGGCGGCTACGCCGGCGCTCGCCGCATCGGCTGACGCGGGTCGCGCTCCAGCCGGGGCAGCGCCGCGGCCACCGGGTCCGGCCGCAGGTCGGCCAGCCGGCGCAGCAGGACCGGACGGGACCCCCGCCGCGCCGGACCCCGCACGACCCGACCCTGCCACGCACCTCACACCCCGCGACCGGGACGCCGGCGCCCGCTGCCGCGTTGACCCTCCGGAACCGCCCCCGACCCGAGGACCGCGCACCGATGAACTCCCGCACCGTCGTCCTGGCCTTCCGCGTCGTCGCCGTCGCCGAGGCCCTCTCCTGGATCGGCCTGCTGGCCGGCATGTACGTCAAGTACGTGCCGGAGACCTCGGAGGCCGGCGTCCAGGTGTTCGGGCCGGTCCACGGCGCGGTGTTCATCGCCTACGTGGTCGTGGCGCTGGTCGCCGCGCGGGTGCTCGGCTGGTCCCGGTGGACGACGCTGCTCGCGCTGGCCGCCTCCATCCCGCCGCTGGTCACCGTGGTGTTCGAGCGCTGGGCCGGGCGCACCGGGCGGCTGGCGGCGCCCGTCCGCGCCTGACCTACCGTTCCGGTCATGCCGGAGCCCGTGCTGCCCTCGACCGCCCGCACCCTGCTGGCCCGCACCGCCCGGGTGCAGCGCGAGGGGCGGGCGCCCAGCCTGGTCGCCGGGGTGGTCCGGGACGGCGGGCTGGCCTGGTCGGCCGGCCGCGGCGACGTCGCCGAGCCGCACACCGACGTCCAGTACCGGCTCGGCTCCATCAGCAAGACCGTCACCGCCGTCGCGGTCATGCGGCTGCGCGACGAGGGCCGGCTGGCGCTGGACGACCCGCTGGACCGGCACGTGCCCGGCACGCCGTTCGGCGACCGGTCGGTCGGCCAGCTGCTCTCGCACCTGGCCGGCGCCGCCGCGGAGAGCCCGGGCGGCTGGTGGGAGCGGGTGCCCGGCGGCCCGCTGGCCGACCTGCGGCTGTCCGGGGAGCACGTCGTCCTGGGCGAGGCCCGGCGCTTCCACTACTCGAACCTCGGCTTCGGCCTGCTCGGCGAGCTCGTGGCCCGGCTGCGCGGGCGCTCGTGGGAGGACGTCGTCACCGCCGAGGTGCTCGGGCCGCTGGGCATGACCCGGACGACGCCGCGCCCCTCCGGCCGCGCCGCGCAGGGCTACGCCGTCCACCCGTGGGCCGACGTCGTCCTGCCCGAGCCCGAGCACGACGCCGGCGTGATGGCCGCCGCCGGGCAGCTGTGGGCGACGCTGGCCGACCTCGCCCGCTTCGCCGCCTTCCTGCTCGGCGACACCGGCGACGTGCTGTCCCCGGCGACGCTCGAGGAGATGGCCGTGCCGGCCGGCGTCGACGGCTCCTCACCGGCCTGGTCGGCCTACGGGCTGGGCCTGCAGGTGCTGCGGGTCGACGGCCGCACGCTCACCGGTCACGGCGGCTCGATGCCCGGCTTCCTGGCCGGCGTCTTCGTCGACCGCGAGGAGGGGACCGGCGGCGTCTCGCTGGCCAACACCACCAGCGGCCTGGACGTGCTCGTCCCCGGCCTGCTGGCCGACCTCCGCGCGGCCGAGCCGCGGGTGGCCGAGCCGTGGCGCCCGGCCGAGCCGCCGGTGCCGCTGGAGCAGCTCGGCGTCTGGTACTGGGGCCCCGCGCCGCACGCCCTGCGCGCGGTGGACGGCGGCCTGCTGCACCTCGGCCCGCTGCCCGGCCGGTCGGGGCGGGCCAGCCGCTTCCGCCGCGACGCCGACGGCACCTGGGTGGGCCTGGACGGCTACTACGCCGGCGAGCCGCTGCGGATCGCCGGCGACCACCTGGACCTGGGCACGTTCGTCTTCACCCGCTCGCCCTACGACCCCGCCGCCCCCGTCCCCGGCGACGTCGACCCCCGCGGCTGGTCGGCGAGGGCCGGCGAGGCGTAGGAAGCGATCCGCACGTGTCGACGGCCCGTACGCGCGGAGAGCTCCCCATGCCGTTCAGGGCCGGTCGAAGGCGTCCATCGTGGTCTTGACGACGGCGCCGTAGGCCAGGTGCGGCACGAGGTCGCTCACCCAGTCGGTGGCCGACCAGGTGCGCGGGTCGGTGATGCCCAGCGCCGTCATCGGGCCGTTGGCCGCCACCAGGACGCCGAGCGTGGTGAGCAGCGTCCCGACCAGCGGCTGCGACCGGAAGCCCGAGGCGCGGGCCAGCCCGACGACGACGCCCACGCCGACGCCCGCGACCAGGCCGGTCATCGGCCCGAGCCCCTGGACCCGGTTCTGCCGGTGCTCCTCGTCGCCGGGGATCGGCACGTGCGCCTTCTCGGCGAGCTTCTCCACGGTCTGCTCGGGCGTCGAGCTGGTCCCGCGGCCACGGACGGTCATGTCGAGGTAGGTGACGGCGTTGAGCGCGGTGGAGCCCGCCGCGCCGGCCGCCGCACCGCGCAGCGCCCAGCCGAGCGTGCTGATGCCCCGCCTGCCCTTGCCGAACGTCCCCACCGGGGTGCGTCTCGCCATGCCGCCCGCGGTACCCGCCGCGCTCACCAGGGCAAACGGGCGCATCCTGGGGGAGTGGACGACGCCGGCGCGGCCCTCGAGCGGGCCATCGACGCGCTGCTCGACGCCCGCGCACCGGGCGCCACGATCTGCCCCTCCGAGGCGGCCCGCGCGGTCGACCCGGAGGGCTGGCGCGACCTGATGCCGCAGGCCCGCGCCGCCGCGGGCCGGCTCGCACGGCGGGGCGCGGTCGAGGTGACCCAGCGCGGCGCGGTGGTCGACGTCGCCACCGCCCGCGGCCCGGTGCGCGTCCGCCGGGTCAGCTGACCGGCAGCGGGCGGGCGAGGAAGGCGGCGAGCAGCCGGGCGGTCCGGTCGACGGTGCCGGTGTGCAGCACCTCGTACCCGTGCGTGCTCAGCGTGGGCAGGCTGAGCAGCGCCGCCCGCGCCGTCTGGCCCGAGGCCTTCGCCTGCGAGGCGTCGGAGTCGAAGGACTGCCACACCGCCGTCTGCGGGTCCACGCCGAGCTCGCGGCCGGTGTCGACCAGCGCGTCGGCGACGGCCCGGTCGTAGACGACGGCGTCGTCGGCGTAGGCGACCACGGGGCCGCCGTCGACGGTGACCTGGTACTCGGCCTCCGCCGGGCCGACGTCGAGGGCGACGGTGAGGTCGCCGGGCAGGGTGCGGGCGGCGTGGGAGGCGCCGATGCCGCCCATCTCCTCGCTGGTGGTCGCGACCAGGTGCACGTCGCCGTGCGGGCGCCCGCGCAGCAGCCGGGCGGCGCCGACGAGGGCGGTCAGCGCGGCGCGGTCGTCGAGGAAGTAGCCGCCGACGAAGTCGCCGAAGCGGGTGAGCCCGCGCCGGTCGGCGTGCACGCACACCCGGGTGCCGGGGTGCACGCCGGCCGCGGCCAGCTCGTCGGCCGGGCGCCCGGTGAAGACGTACACGTGCGACCAGTCCATGGCCTTGTCGCCCTGGTCCGGCTTGGTCTCCCAGATCCGCGGGCTGTCGGTGGTCGTGTGCTCCGAGCCGAGGGTGAGCACGCCGGTGAGCGTCTCCCGCCGGCCGAGGACGGCGACCGGGCCCAGGCCGAAGTTGCCCGGGTACATGACGCCCAGCGAGCTCACCCGCAGCGTGCCGTCGGGCTCGACCCGCTTGACCATCATCGACAGCTCGTCCAGGTGCGCCATGACGCGGACGGCCGGGGCCGACCGGTCCCGCCCGTGCAGGAGCGCGACCAGGTTGCCCGCGGCGTCCACCGACACCTCGTCGGCCAGCGGCTCGAGCTCCCGGCGGACGAGGTCGCGCACCGACTGCTCCTCCCCGCAGGGGCCGTAGGTGCGCAGCAGCTCGTCGAGCAGGTCGGGCAGCGGGGTGGCCACGGGGCTCCTCGGGTCGGTGACGGCGGTCCGACCCGTCCTACCCACCCGGCGCCGGGTCCGCCCCCGCAGCCCGCTCCAGCAGCGGGGCGACCCGGTGGTCGACGTAGCGGCGCAGCGCGAGCGCGGTGTCGGTGCGCTCCACGCCGGGGACCGCGAGCACCTGCTCGGTGAGCCGCCACAGGTCGTCGGCGTCGACCGCGACCACGCGCACCAGCAGGTCGGCGGCCCCGGACAGCGCCGTCACCTCGAGCACCTCCGGCAGCGCCGCGAGCGCGGCCGCGACCTCCTCGAGGCTGCGCTGCACGACCTGCACGGTCACGTAGGCGCCGAGCCGGTAGCCGAGCGCCTCGGGCCGCACCCGGGCGTCGAACGGCGCCAGGAAGCCGCCGGACTCCAGCCGGGCCAGCCGCGCCTGCACGGTGTTGCGCGCCAGCCCCAGCCGCTGGGACAGGGCCATGACCGTGGCGCGGGGGTCGTCGGTCAGCGCCTGCACCAGGCGGGCGTCGGTGGCGTCCAGACGGTCCGGACCGGGCGGCATCTGCTCAGTCTGACACGTTCGGACGTCCTACCAGTCGTCATCCTGCGCAGTCCGCCGTCCCGACCTTGCGCAATCCGGGAGGGGGGTGATCTCCTCCGGACGGGGTCGGTCGTGCCACGATGTGTGAGTGCCGCCACACCCCGGCGCACACAGGACGTCCAGCACCGCGACCGGCCGGCGACCCCGGCAGCCGCGGCCGACGGCGAGGAGGAGCGCGTGAGCGTGCCGAGCGTGACCACGGAGGCGGTGGACCCGGTACCCGGGGCAGCGGCGCCGCACCTGCCCCAGCAACCGGACCTGGTGCAGCTGCTGACCCCCGAGGGCGAGCGGGTCGAGCACCCCGACTACCCCCTCGAGATCGGCGACGAGGAGCTGCGCGGGCTCTACCGCGACCTCGTGCTGGTCCGCCGCTGGGACGTCGAGGCCACCGCCCTGCAGCGCCAGGGCGAGCTCGGCATCTGGGCCTCGCTGCTGGGGCAGGAGGCCGCGCAGATCGGCGCCGGCCGCGCGATGGCCGCCGACGACATGGCCTTCCCCACCTACCGCGAGCACGGCGTCGCCTGGGTGCGCGGCGTCGACCCGCTGCACGTCATCAGCCTGTTCCGCGGCGTCGACAACGGCGGCTGGGACCCGGTGGCCACCGGCTTCAACCTCTACACCGTCGTCATCGGCGCGCAGACCCTGCACGCCACCGGCTACGCGATGGGCCTGCAGCGCGACGGCGCGGAGACCGCCACGCTCGCCTTCCTCGGCGACGGCGCCACCAGCCAGGGCGAGGTCAACGAGGCGATGATCTGGGCGGCCAGCTTCTCGGCCCCGGTCGTCTTCTTCTGCCAGAACAACCAGTACGCCATCAGCGTGCCGCTGGAGCGGCAGTCCCGCGTCCCGCTGTACCAGCGCGCGGCCGGCTTCGGCTTCCCCGGCGTCCGCGTCGACGGCAACGACGTCCTCGCCGTCCTCGCCGTCACCCGGGCCGCCCTGCAGGCCGCCCGCGAGGGCCAGGGCCCGACGTTCGTCGAGGCGTTCACCTACCGGATGGGCGCCCACACCACCTCCGACGACCCCACCCGCTACCGGCTGGCCAGCGAGCTGGAGGAGTGGAAGCTGCGCGACCCGATCGCGCGGGTGAAGGCGCACCTGTCCCGCAGCGGCACCGCCGACCAGGAGTTCTTCGACGCCGTCGAGGCCGAGGCCGACGAGCTGGCCGCGCGCATCCGGAAGGGCACGCTGGAGATGCCCGACCCGCCGGGCACGGCGATGTTCGACCGGGTGTACGCGGAGCAGACGCCGCACCTGGCCGCGCAGCAGCAGGCCTTCGAGGCCTACCAGGCGAGCTTCGAGGGGGCGGGTTCCTGATGGGCACCGAGACGCTCACCATCGGCAAGGCCCTCAACCTCGGCCTGCGCCGCGCCATGGAGGACGACGCCAAGGTCGTGCTCATGGGCGAGGACATCGGCCGCCTCGGCGGCGTCTTCCGCATCACCGACGGCCTGCAGAAGGACTTCGGCGAGGACCGCGTCGTCGACACCCCGCTGGCCGAGGCCGGCATCCTCGGCACCGCCGTCGGCCTGGCCATGCGCGGCTACCGGCCGGTCTGCGAGATCCAGTTCGACGGGTTCGTCTTCCCCGCCTACAACCAGATCGTCACCCAGGTCGCCAAGATCCACGCCCGCTCCCGCGGGAAGCTGGCCGTGCCGATCGTCATCCGCATCCCGTTCGGCGGCGGCATCGGCGCCGTCGAGCACCACAGCGAGAGCCCCGAGGCGTACTTCGCGCACACCCCCGGGCTCAAGGTGGTCGCGGTCAGCAACCCGGTCGACGCCTACTGGGGCATCCAGCAGGCGATCGCCCACCCCGACCCGGTCGTCTTCCTCGAGCCCAAGCGGCGGTACTGGGAGAAGGCCGAGGTCGACACCGACGCCACGCCCGACCCGCTGTTCGCCTCCCGGGTGGTCCGCGGCGGCGACGACGTCACGGTGCTGGCCTACGGCCCGATGGTGAAGACGGCGCTGCAGGCCGCCGACGCCGCCGCCGAGGAGGGCCGCTCGCTGGAGGTCGTCGACCTGCGCACCCTCTCGCCGCTGGACCTGGACCCGGTGTTCGAGTCGGTGCGCCGCACCGGCCGCTGCGTCGTCGTCCACGAGGCGCCGGTGACCCTCGGCCTCGGCGCGGAGATCGCCGCGCGGATCACCGAGGAGTGCTTCTTCTCGCTGGAGGCGCCGGTGCTGCGGGTCGGCGGCTACGACACCCCCTACCCGCCGTCGAAGCTGGAGGAGGAGTACCTCCCCGACCTCGACCGCGTGCTCGACGCCGTCGACCGGGTGGTGGCGTCCTGATGGGGCAGCTGCGCCAGTTCAGGCTCCCCGACGTCGGGGAGGGGCTGACCGACGGCGAGATCCTGCAGTGGCTGGTGGCCGTGGGCGACACCGTCACGGTCAACCAGCCGCTGTGCGAGGTGGAGACCGCCAAGGCCGCCGTCGAGCTGCCCTCGCCGTACGCCGGCACGGTGACCGAGCTGCTGCACGAGGCGGGCACGACCGTCGACGTCGGCACGCCGATCATCACGATCGACGTCGGCGGCGAGGACGCCCCCGCCCCCGCGGCTCCCGCGGACGGCGGGGAGGCCGGGGCCGGGCTGATCGGCGGGGCCGCCCCGGGCGGGCGGACGGCGGTGCTCGTCGGCTACGGGCCGCGCAACACCGAGGCCCGCCGGCGCCCGCGCCGGTCGGCGCCCGCCGTGCACGCCGCCGCGCCCGCGCCCGCCGGCGCCGACCACTCCCGGGCGGCCGATGACCTCGAGCGGCCGCCGCTGCTGGCCACCGCCCCCGACGCCACGGTCAAGCCCGTGCGGCACGGCGGCCTCGAGGTGGGCCGGCAGGCCGAGGCGCACGCCCGCGCCGAGGCGGCCGCCCCGTCCCGGCCGGCCGCGCCCGGCCGGGGATCGGTGCGCCCGCTGGCCAAGCCGCCGGTGCGCAAGCTCGCCCGCGACCTCGGCGTCGACCTCGCGGCGCTCACCGGCAGCGGCGCCGGCGGCGTCATCACCCGGGAGGACGTCACCGCCGCCGCGAGCGCGCCGTCGGCCCCCGCCACGGCGCCCGCGCCCGTGGCCCCCGCCGCCGGCGACCAGCGGATCCCGGTCAAGGGCGTGCGCAAGGCGACGGCGGCGGCGATGGTGGCCAGCGCGTTCACCGCGCCGCACGTCACGGAGTTCCTGACCGTCGACGTCACCCGGACGATGAAGCTGCGCGCGCGGGTCGCCGCCCGCCCGGAGTTCGCCGGGGTCAAGGTCAGCCCGCTGCTGTTCGTGGCGAAGGCGCTGCTGCTCGCGGCGCAGCGCCACCCGGTGGTGAACAGCTCGTGGGACGAGGCGGCGCAGGAGATCGTCGTCCACGGGCAGGTCAACCTCGGCATCGCCGCGGCCACCCCGCGCGGGCTGGTCGTGCCCAACGTCAAGGACGCCGGGCGGCTGTCGCTGGCCGAGCTCGCCCGGGCGCTCACCGAGCTCACCGAGACGGCGCGGGCGGGGCGGACCGCGCCGGCGGACATGACCGGCGGGACGATCACGATCACCAACGTCGGGGTGTTCGGCGTCGACACCGGGACGCCGATCCTCAACCCCGGTGAGTCGGCGATCCTGGCCTTCGGCGCGGTCCGCGAGATGCCGTGGGTGCACAAGGGCAGGGTCGCCGTCCGGCAGGTGACGCAGCTGGCGCTGTCGTTCGACCACCGGATCATCGACGGCGAGCTCGGCAGCCGGTTCCTCGCCGACGTCGGCGCGCTCCTGGCCGACCCCGGGCTGGCGCTCGCGTTCTGACCCCGGGCACGGGCCGAGGGCCTGCCGACACCGGTCGGCAGGCCCTCGGTCCGGGGCTCAGGCGCGGCGGTCGAGCTGCCCGCGCAGCAGCAGCCAGCCGACGACGGCCAGGTAGGCGCCCACCGGCACGCCCCCGCCCGTCTGGGACAGGAACAGGAAGACCGGCGTCACCAGCGGCAGCAGCGCGACCAGCGGGCGGGACACCCGCCCCGAGCGCCACAGGCCGACGGCCAGGGCGACCGAGCCGAGGAACCACAGCGCGTTGGCCACCAGCGCCACGGCGGGGAAGAAGGCCAGGTCCTCGCCGTTGACGACGCTGGACAGCATGCCGCCGCTGAGCAGCACCGTCCCGGTGGAGGCCACGATGGCCGGCCAGCGGGTGCCGGCCAGCGCGGCGAGGTGCAGGTGGAGGACCGGCAGCGCCCAGAGCATCACGGCCGTGCCGACGAGGATGGCGGCGGTGCGCGGCTCGATCGCCGGGTCGGTGTCCTGCGGGTGGAGCAGCTGGGTGACGCCGACGGCGACCGAGATGCCGGCGGCGACGAGGGCGGCGGCGCCGGCCCGGGTGCCGGCCCGGGCGCCGGTCCGGGGCCGGGTCGCGGCGGGGGCGGGGGTGGGCAGCGTGGTGGTCACGAGGGCTCCTCGGCTCGGTGGGGACGCCTGGTCAGGCGGTCGCCGAGGACGCTAGGAACGGCCGGGGCCCGCCGGCGTCGGCCTGCGGTCCACATCCGGCGGCGGCGGGTCGCGACCGCGGTGTCGACCTCGGTCGAACCCCCGTGTCGCCTTCCGGGGGACGCGCGGCCGGCTCCGGGACCCGTAGGTTCCCGTGCCGTGACGACGACCGCCGGGACCGCCCGGCACCCCGCGGTCGCGGCGGCGGCGGTGCCCCGCTGGACCAGCGGGCTGGACCTGGCGGTCGCCGCGGGCCTGGCCGTGTGGGGGCTGGTCGAGGTGGTCCTCTCACCCGGCCTGGCACCGGTCCCGGGCGCGCTGTTCGTCCTGGTGTCGACCCTCCCGCTGGCGGTGCGCCGCCGGTTCCCCGGCTCGGTGACCGCCGTGGTCGCGGCCGCGCTCGTCGTGCACGCGGCGACCGCGGAGGCGGCGGCGACCTTCACGCCCTTCCCGAGCCTGCTGCTGGCCGCCTTCACCGTCGCCGTGCACGTCCGCTCCCTGCCCGCGGCCGTGGGCCTGGGCGCGCTGCCGGTGGCCGCCATGGCGGCGGCGGGGCAGCTCGGCTACTTCGGCGTCGAGGCGTCCCGTCCCCGCGCGCTGGTCCTGCTGTTCTTCTTCGTCGCCGGCGCCTGGACCGGCGGGCGCGTCGTCCACCACCGGGCGCTGGCCGCCCTGCGCGCCGAGGCCGGCTCGGCCGCCGCGGCCGACCGGGCCGTGGCGCAGGAGCGGGCCCGCATCGCCCGGGAGCTGCACGACGTCGTCGCGCACGCCGTGTCGGTCGTGGTGCTGCAGACCGGCGCCGCGGAACTGTTCGTCGGCCGCGACCCGGACCGCGCCCGCGACCACATCGGCACGGCGCGCCGCACCGCCACCGAGGCCATGGCGGAGATGCGCCACCTGCTCGACGTCCTGCGCGAGGGCGAGGCCGTCTACCTGCCGCAGCCGGGCATCGAGCGGCTGCCGGACCTGGTCGACGAGGCGCGCGGCGCCGGCCTGGACGTGGCGCTCACCGTGGACGTCGCGGGGACCGTGCCCGACGGGCCCTCCCTGGCCGTCTACCGGATCGTGCAGGAGTCCCTCACCAACGTCCTGCGGCACGCGCCGGGCGCCCGGACCGCCGTCACCGTCGGCCGCACCGGGGACGAGCTCACCGTGGCGGTCCGCGACCACGGTCGCCGCGCGGCGTCCGGGGACGCGCCGCCGGCGCCGTCCGGCCTGAGCTCCGGCGGCTACGGCATCCCGGGCATGCGCGAGCGGGTCCGCGTGTACGGCGGGTCGCTGGCCGTGGGTCCGGAGCCGGACGGCGGCTGGCTGGTCCGCGCGGTCCTCCCGGTGGGGTCGTCGTGACGGCGCCGCGGCGGCTGCGGGTCGTCGTGGCCGACGACCACGCGCTGGTCCGGTCGGGCATCACCGGCCTGCTCGAGGCGGGCGACGTCGAGGTGGCCGGGGAGGCCGCCGACGGCGTGGAGGCGGTCGAGGTGGCGCTGCGGGTGCGGCCCGACGTCGTGGTGATGGACGTGCGCATGCCGCGCCTGGACGGCATCGAGGCCACCCGCCGGCTGCGCCGGGACCCGGCCGGCCCGCAGGTGCTCGTGCTCACCACCTTCGACCTCGACGAGTACGTCTTCCGGGCGCTGGAGGCGGGCGCCGCCGGGTTCCTGCTCAAGGACGCGCCGCCCGGCCGGCTGGTCGACGCCGTGCGCACCGTCGCCGACGGCGACGCGCTGCTCGCCCCCGCCGTCACCCGCCGGCTCGTCGAGCGGCACCTGCGCGCGCCGGCGCCGGCGACCGGGCCGGACCCCGCCGCCGACCTCAGCCCGCGGGAGCGGGAGGTGTGGCTGCTCGTCGCGCGGGGGCTGTCCAACGCCGAGATCGCCGGCACGCTCGTCGTCACCGAGGCCACGGTCAAGGCGCACGTCACCCGCCTGCTGGCCAAGCTCGGCGTGCGCGACCGGGTGCAGGCGGTCGTGCGCGCCTACGAGACCGGACTCGTCCGCCCCGGCGGCTGAACGGCGCTACCGTGCGCCGGTGACCGACCTCGACCGGCTGCTCGCCGCCGCCGCCCGCGCCCGGGTGCCCGAGGGCGGGTTCGGCTACCTCGGCGCCGACGGCGCCCTCGTGCCCGGCCGCCCGCAGCAGACCTGGATCGTCGCGCGGATGACCCACGTCTTCGCGCTGGCGCACCTGCTGGACCGGCCGGGCGCGGAGGAACTGGCCCGTCACGGCCTCACGGCGCTGCGCGAGGGGCCCCTGCACGACGGCACGGACGGCGGCTGGCGGGCGGCGGAGGACGACGACACGAAGAGCGCGTACGTGCACGCCTTCGCCGTGCTCGCGGGCGCGACCTCCACCGCCGCGGGCGTCGACGGGGGCCCGGCGCTGCTCGACGAGGCGCTGGCGGTGTGGGACCGGCACTTCTGGGACGACGACGCGGGCCTCGCCGTCGAGGAGTGGACCGCGGACTGGTCCCGGCTGTCGGACTACCGCGGCGCCAACGCCAACATGCACGGCGTCGAGGCGACCCTCGCCGCGGCCGACGCCCTCGGCGGTGCGGAGGCCCCCCGGCTGCGGCAGCACGCGCTGCGCAGCACGGAGCGGATCGTGCACGGCTGGGCCCGCGAGCGGGACTGGCGGCTGCCCGAGCACTACGACGCCGCCTGGACGCCGCTGCCCGAGCACAACCGGGACCGCCCGGCCGACCCGTTCCGGCCCTACGGGGTCACCGTCGGGCACCAGTTCGAGTGGTCGCGGCTGTGCCTGCACCTGCGCGCGGCGCTGGGCGACGGCGCGCCGGCCTGGCTGCTCGACGACGCGGTCGGGCTGTTCGAGGCGGCCGCCGGCCGGGGCTGGGCCGCGGACGGGCAGCCGGGCTTCCCGTACACGCTGGACTGGGACGACCGGCCGGTGGTGACCGCGCGGATGCACTGGGTGCTGTGCGAGGCGGTGGCGGCGGCCACCGTGCTCGGCGCGGTCACCGGCGAGGACCGCTACGCCGACCTGGCCGCGGCCTGGCGGGCGCACGGCGAGGAGCGCTTCGCCGACCCCGCCACCGGCAACTGGCACCACGAGCTCACGCCGTCGGGCGAGGTGGCCACCGGCACCTGGGCCGGGCAGCCGGACGCCTACCACCTGGCGCAGATGCTGCTGCTCGAGGGCGCCCCGGTGCGGGGGAGCGTGGCCGCGGCACTGCGCTGACCTCGGTGTGTCCACTCCAGCGGGCATGGGTAGGCCAGCCGTGACCGCAACGAGTCCCGAGCAAGGAGGAGCGTTCCCGTGGCCAGCGTGCAGGAATCCGTCGACGTCGACGTCCCCATCCGTGTCGCCTACGACCAGTGGACGCAGTTCGAGTCCTTCCCGCAGTTCATGGGCGGGGTCGAGCGCATCACCCAGGTGAACGACACGCTCACCCACTGGGTCACCAACATCGACGGCGTCAAGCGCGAGTTCGACGCCGAGATCACCGAGCAGCACCCCGAGGAGCGGGTGGCCTGGGCCAGCACCGGCGGCGAGGCCAAGCACGCCGGCGTCGTGACCTTCCACCGCCTCGACGACAACAAGACCCGGGTCATGATCCAGATCGACTGGGAGCCGCAGGGCGTCATCGAGAAGGCCGGCGCCGCGCTCGGCTTCGACGACCGCCAGGTCAAGGCCGACGCCCAGCGGTTCAAGGAGTTCATCGAGAGCCGCGGCACCGAGACCGGTGCCTGGCGCGGCGACGTCCCGCGCCCGGACCAGCAGTAGCGCACACGACGGCGCCCGTCCCCCCCGGGCGGTGGGGGCGGGGGGCGGCGTGTGGGGGGCGGGCGGCTTAAGGGCGTGCAGGTAAATGGCCACCAGGCCGGCGATGTGCTCGACCACCGAGGCGTCGTCGCTGGTCACGGTGACCTCGGCGCCCTTCTGGGCACCGAGCGTCATGATCATCAACGGCGACCCGGCGTCGACGGGGTTGCCTCCGGGGGTGGCCAGGGTGACCGGGACGCCGGCCTTGCCCACGGCCTCCGCGATGAGCGCGGCGGGGCGGGCGTGCAGGCCGACCCGGGAGCCGACGGTGACGGTCTGACTGGGCATGGGATGGATGTCCTCGCTGCTCGGGGTGGGTGGTGGGGTCGAGCCTGCCGTGTCAGGCGCGCGTGGGCGCGTCGACGGTCGCGGCGGGCGCCGCGGTGTGGGCGTGCGCCAGGTCGACGGCGTCCTCGGGGACGGCCTCGGCCTTGGGCCGGCCGATGTTCTTGGCGACGACGACCGCGATGGCACCGACGATCGTGCCGACGAGCAGCGCCAGGAGGAACATCAGGATCCCGTTCATCGCGAAGAACACGAAGATCCCGCCGTGGGGAGCCTGCAGCTCGACGCCGGCACCGGCCACGATGGCCCCGGCAGTCGCCGCGCCCAGCATGATCGACGGGATGACCCGCAGCGGGTCGGCCGCGGCGAACGGGATGGCGCCCTCGGTGATGAACGCGGCACCCAGCAACCACGCGGCCTTGCCGTTGTCCCGCTCGGCCGGGGTGAACACCTTCGGCCGGAGGGCGGAGGCCAGGGCCAGGGCGAGGGGCGGGACCATGCCGGCGGCCATGACGGTCGCCATGATGACCAGCGGGAAGCGGTCCGCGCCGGGGTCGCCGAGGTCGACCGCGGCCAGGCCGGTGGTGGCGAAGGCGTAGGCCGCCTTGTTGACCGGACCACCCATGTCGAAGGCCATCATCAGGCCGAGGATGATGCCGAGCAGGATCACCGAGCTGCCGGACAGGCCGTTGAGCCAGTTGGTGAGGCCCTCGGTCGCGGCGGCGAGGGGCCGGCCGAGCACGAGGAACATCAGCCCGCCGGCGACGAGCGTGGCGCCGAGCGGGATGATCACGACCGGCATCAGCCCCCGGGCGAAGGCCGGCACCTTGAGCCGGGACAGCCACAGCGCGGTCAGCCCGGCGATGACGCCGCCGACGATGCCGCCGAGGAAGCCGGCGCTGACGAAGCTGGCCACGGTGCCCACGACGAAGCCGGGGGCGATGCCGGGCCGGTCGGCGATCGCGTAGGCGATGTAGCCGGCCAGGGCCGGGACGAGGAAGCTGAACGCGAGCTGGCCGAGCTTGAGGAGCACGGCGCCGAGATACGCGGACAAGCCGCCGTCGGGCAGGTCCGCCAGCGAGTTGTTGATGACGATGTCGTCGGCGGTGGCGGTGATGTCGTAGCCGCCGAGGAGGAAGCCGAGGGCGATCAGCAGACCCCCGGCGGCGACGAACGGGATCATGTAGCTCACGCCGGTCAGCAGCCAGCGCCGGATCTCCGCGCCCAGGCTCGGCCTGGGGCCGGTGGCGGCACCGTCGGACGCGGCGGCGGCCGTGCCGGGCACCCGGCGGGCGTTGGGGTCGTCGGCGGCGGCCAGCGCCTCGCGGACCATCACGTCGGGCTCGTTGATGGCCCGCTTGGTCCCCGACTGCACCAGGGGCTTGCCGGCGAAGCGCTCCTGGTCCTTGACGCCCACGTCGACGGCGAAGATGACCGCGTCCGCGGAGCGGATGACGGCCGGGTCCAGGGGAGTGGAACCCGAGGAGCCCTGCGTCTCGACCACCAGGTCGACGCCGGCGGCCTGCGCCGCGGCGGTGAGCTTGTCGGCGGCCATGTAGGTGTGCGCGATCCCGGTCGGGCAGGCGCTGACGGCGACCAGCTTCCGCCGCGCGGCCGGGGCGGCGGCAGGAGCGTCGGCGGGAGCGGCCGACGGCGCCGCGGCGGCCGGCGCGGTGGCGGGGGCCGGGACCGACGGGGCCGCGGTCGCGCCGGCCGCCGGCTGCGGGGAGACGACCTCCTCGACCAGCCGGACGACGTCCTCCGCCGAGCCAGCCGCCCGCAGGGAGGCCACGAAGTCCGGCCGGACCAGCGCGCGGGCCAGCGCCGAGAGCAGGGTGAGGTGGTCGGCGTCGCCGGCGGCGGGCGCCGCGATCAGGAAGACCAGGTCGGCCGCGCCGTCCGCGGCGCCGAAGTCGACCCCCGGGGTCAGCCGGGCGAAGGCCAGCGACGCCTGGGTGACCGCGGCCGACCGGCAGTGCGGGATGGCGATGCCGCCGGGCAGGCCCGTGGCGGCCTGCGCCTCGCGGGCGAGCGCGTCACCGGCGAGCGCCTCGGCGCCGGTGGCCCGGCCGGCGTCGGCCACCAGGCCGGCCAGCCGGCGGACGACCGCGGCCTTGTCGGAGCCGAGGTCGGCGTCGAGGACGACCAGCTCGGGCGTGATGAGTGCGGACATGACGGACCTTCCGGGGCGTCAGGGGACGTCGCGGCCGGCGGCCGGGACGGGCTCGGGGAGGGGAGGGGTGCCGGGCAGGCCGGGGGACACCTCGACGGCGTCCGGGTGGACCTGCTCCGGCGTGGGGACGGCGGAGCCCGGCAGCGCGGCGGCGGCCGAGCCGGTGGCGACCGCGCGGCGCAGCCGCTCGGCGGGCGGGGCGCCGGCCAGGTCGGCCAGCAGGTGGCCGGCCAGGCTCGAGTCGCCGGCGCCGACGGTGCTGCGGACGGCGATCCGCGGCGCGCGCGCCGACCACACGCCGTCGGCCGTGGACAGCACCGCGCCGGCACCGCCCAGGGTCAGCAGCACCTCGCCGACGCCGCCGGCGTGCAGGGCCCGCACCGCCGCGAGGAGGACGGCGGGGTCGGCGAGCAGCGCGGCCTCGGTCGTGCCGGCGACCTGGGCCAGCTCCTCGGCGTTGGGCTTGAGCAGGTCCGGCGCGGACGCGGCGCCCGCGGCGAGCAGCGCCCGCAGCGGCCCCTCGGAGGTGTCGACGGCGACCCGGGCGCCGGTGCCGCGGACGGCGCGGACCAGCTCGGCGTACCAGTCCTCGGGCGTGCCGGGCGGCAGCGAGCCGGACAGCACCACCCAGTCGGCGCCCGCGGCGGCCGCGGCCACGGCGGCGGCGAGCGCGGCGCGCAGGCCGGCGTCCAGCGGGGTGCCGGGCTCGTTGAGCTTGGTGGTGGTCCCGTCGGGCTCGGTGAGCGAGTAGTTGGTGCGCACCGGGGCGCCGGTGGGAACGGTGACCAGCGGCAGGTGCAGCGCGTGCAGCGCGGTCACCAGCGGGTCGGTGGGGTCGGCGGGCACGACGGCGAGGACGTCGGCGCCGGCGGCCGCCAGCGCGCGGGCGACGTTGACGCCCTTGCCGCCGGGCTCGGTGGAGCTCGCGCCCAGCCGGGCGACCTCGCCGCGGGCCAGCGCGCCGGGGAGGGCCAGCGTCCGGTCCAGGCTGGGGTTCGCCGTCAGCGTGACGACCCGTCCCCCGCTCACGCGACCACGACCTCGACGCCCGCGGCGTCCAGCTCGTCGAGGACCGCGGGGTCGGCGCCGTCGTCGGTGACGACGACGTCGACGTCGTCGAGGGAGGCGAAGCGGACCAGGTGCTCGCGGCCGAGCTTGCTGCTGTCGGCCAGCACGACCACCCGCTGCCCGGCCCGCACCATCGCCCGCTTCACCGAGGCCTCGGCCTCGTCCGGGGTGGTCAGGCCGTGGCCGGGGGTGATGCCGTTGGTGCCGAGGAAGGCGACGTCGACCCGCAGCTCGGCCAGCGCCCGCACCGGCGTCTCGCCGACCGCGCACTGGGTGAGCCCGCGGACGCGGCCGCCGAGCAGGTGCAGCGTCACGCCCGGCGCGTTGGCCAGCCGGGCGGCGATCGGCACCGCGTTGGTGGCCACGAACAGCGACCGGTCGACCGGCAGCACCTCGGCCAGCGCGGCGGTGGTGCTGCCGCCGTCGAGCAGCAGGCTGCCGCCGCGGCCGGGCAGCAGGTCCAGCGCCGCCGAGGCGATCTTCCGCTTGGCCTCGGCGCGGGTGGCGTTGCGCTCGGCCAGCGCCGTCTCCATGAGCGTCAGCGACCCGGCGGGGACCGCACCGCCGTGCACGCGCCGCAGGACACCGGCCCGCTCGAGGACGGCGAGGTCCCGGCGCACCGTCTCGGTGGTGACCCCGAACTGCTCGGCCACCGCGGTGACCGCGATCCGCCCCTGCTCGGCGACCAGCGTGGCGATCGCCTGCTGGCGTTCCTCGGCGTACACCCCGTCGACCCCCTCGGTCGTCGTCCCCGGCGTCCTCGGGAGGCCGGTGGCGGTGCCCGAACATGTGGGAACGGGCTTGTGTCTCTGTGGTTGTACGTTGGTTACGTTGACAAGTCAACACGCTTTCGTGATTGTGGTCACCGACGGACGACGAGGTCCCCGACCGACATCCCTCCGACCGACGCGAGGTCCGCATGTCCACCACCGCCGCCGCCAGCACCGTGCTCACCGGGACCCCGGTCGTCCCCGGCGTGGTCCTCGGTCCCGTCGTCCGGCCCTCCGGTGCCGTCCGCCTGCCCGCCGAGGCGTTCGACGAGCTGCCGGAGTCCGCCCGGGAGGAGGAGCGGGCGCGCTTCACCGCGGCGGCCGAGGCCGTCGCGGGCCGCCTGGCCGACCGCGCCGCGGCGGCGACGGGGATGACCGCGGAGGTCCTGTCGGCGACCGCCGGCATGGCCCGCGACCGCGGGCTGCTCGGCGCGGTGGAGCAGCGGATCGGCGCCGGCGTCCCCGCCGCGGTGGCGACGGTGCAGGCCGCGCAGCAGTTCGTCGACGTCTTCACCTCGCTGGGCGGCGTCATGGCCGAGCGGGTGACCGACGTGCGCGACGTCCGCGACCGCGTCGTCGCCGAGCTGACCGGCCAGGGCGAGCCCGGCGTCCCCGCGCCCGAGCGGCCGTCGGTCCTGCTCGCCGACGACCTCGCGCCCGCCGACACCGCCGGCCTCGACCCCGCCCGCATCGTCGGGCTGGCCACCCGCCTGGGCGGGACCACCAGCCACACCGCGATCATCGCCCGGCAGCTGGGCCTGCCCCTCGTCGTCGCGGTGGAGGGGCTGGACGCCGTCCCCGCCGGCGCGACCGTGCTGCTCGACGCCGAGGAGGGCACCGTCACCGTCGACCCCGACCCGGCGGTGGCCGCCGGCCAGCTCGAGGCCGCCCGCCGCGCGGCCGAGGCCCTGGCCGGCTACCAGGGGCCGGCCGCCACGCGCGACGGCGTCCCGGTCCCCGTGCTGGCCAACGTGCAGGACGGTGACGGCACCCGGGCGGCGCTGGCCGCGCACGCCGAGGGCGTCGGCCTGTTCCGCACCGAGCTCGCCTTCCTCGGCCGGGCCGCCGAGCCGACCGTCGAGGAGCAGGCGAGCGGCTACGCCGACGTCCTCGAGGCCGCGGCCGGCCGCCGGGTCGTCCTGCGCACCCTCGACGCCGGCTCGGACAAGCCGCTGGAGTTCGCGACCCCGCCGGAGGAGGCGAATCCCGCGCTCGGCGTCCGCGGCCTGCGGGTGGCCCGCCGTGACCCCGGCCTGCTCGACCGCCAGCTCGACGCCGTCGCCGAGGCCGCCCGCCGCACCGGCGCCACGCCCTGGGTGATGGCGCCGATGGTCGCCACCGAGGGCGAGGCCGCGGACTTCGCCGCCCGGGTGCGCGAGCGCGGGCTGGTGCCCGGCGTCATGGTCGAGGTGCCCTCGGCGGCGCTGCTGGCCGACCGCGTGCTCCGGCACGTCGACTTCCTGTCCATCGGCACCAACGACCTGTCGCAGTACGCGCTGGCCGCCGACCGGCTCTCCGCGGACCTGGCCGACCTCACCGACCCGTGGCAGCCGGCGCTGCTGGCCCTGGTCGAGCTGACCGCGGCCGCGGGCCGGCGGGCGGGCAAGCCGGTCGGCGTCTGCGGTGAGGCGGCGGCCGACCCGCTGCTCGCCTGCGTCCTCGTCGGCCTCGGCGTCACCTCGCTGTCCTGCGCCGGCTCCGCCGTCGCCGGGGTCGGGGCGCGGCTGGCCACGGTCGACCTCGCCGCCTGCCGGGAGGCCGCGGCCGCGGCGCTGGCCGCCGACGACCCGCGGGCCGGCCGCGCCGCCGCCCGGGCGGTGCTCGCCCGCGCCTGACGACACCGCCGCGCGGGTGTCCGCGCCGCCGTCACCGGGTGACCGATCCCACCCTCCCGGGTGAACGATCGTCGGACATCTCCTGACACGCCCTGCGATCCTTCGGAATACTCAGGACGTCACCTGCTTTACTACAGGTGCACGACGACGAGAGCACCGAAGAGGAGACACGGACATGTCCATCGGGACCACCTGGCGGCAGCGTCGGCAGGCGGCTCGCACGCGGCGGGCCATCGACCGGGCCCTCGCCCGCAGCAGCAGCCCGGCGATGCGCGACGAGCTGCTCACCATGGCCAACAGCAACTCGTTCCACACGCGCGGCCTCTGAGCGCCCGGCCGCTCCCCCGCGGCGTACCCGCACGGCCCCGGTCTGCCTCCGCAGCCCGGGGCCGACTGCTGTCCGGGGCACCCCCGGACGGGGGAGCGGCGTCCGGGACCGCGCCGTCCCGCTCAACCCGGCGGCCCCGGGTGCCGATCGTCCCGGCGTGAGCGCAGCAGGACCCGCGGACGGGCCCGTTCCCCCGGTGGAGGCCCGTGAGACGTCGGGTGCGACCACCGGGCTGGTCCTCGCCTTCGTCCGCCAGCACGCCGGCGACGACGCGGCCGAGGAGGTCCTGCGCCGCGCGGGCGTGCCGTTCACGGCCGACGAGTTGTCCCGGCCCTCCACCTGGACCAGCTACGACACCCGCATCCGCCTGTTCACCGCGGCCACCGAGGTGCTGGGCGACCCCGGCGTGATGTTCCGCATCGGGGCGGAGTCCCTGCGGACCGGCATGAACCCGAGCGTCGTCGTCCTCGTGCGGGCCATGGGCTCACCGCGGCAGGTGTTCGCCCGGCTGCCGCGCGCGGTCGCCAACTTCACCACCACCTCGACGATGGAGGTGGTGCGCTCCGACGCCACGTCCGCGACGCTGCGCTACCGGCTGCACGAGGGCTACGCCCACTCGCGGCTGGACTGCGACTACGCGCGCGGGCTGATCAGCATGGTGCCGACCATCTTCGGCCTGGCCCCGGCCGCCGTCGTCCACGAGGAGTGCGAGTCCTCCGGCGGCGAGGCCTGCGTCTACCACCTGACCTGGGAGCGCCGCGGCCGGTGGCCGCGCCGGCGCCGCGGCGCGGACGCGGCCGACCCCGAGCTCGTCGCGCTGCGCCAGCAGGTCCGCAGCCTGCAGTCGGCGGCCACCGACCTGGTCGAGGGCGGGGACCTCGAGACCGTCCTGCGGCGGATCGTGGAGCGCGCGGCGGCCGCCGTCCTCGCCCCCGCCTACCTGCTCGCCGTCTCCTCCCCGCGCGGCGGCGCCCCGCTCGTGCACAGCTCGGGCCTGGCGCCCGCCGAGGTGCCGCCGCTGGTCGCGCGGCTGCTCGCCGGCGCGGACCTGGGCCCCGGCGCGGTGACCGTCGACGTCGCCTCCGCCCGCCGGACCCACGGCCGGCTGGCCGCCCTCCACCGCCCCGGCGACGGCGGCCTCGGCGACGAGCGGGCCATGCTCGCCGCCTACGCCGGCCACGCCGCGGCCGCCCTCGACCTCGTGCTGGCCCTCGAGGACAGCCGGCTGGAGGCCCGCCGGGCCGGCGCCCTCCTGGAGCTGGCGCACGGCCTGGCCCAGGCCGGTGAGGCGCCGGAGGTGTGCGCCGTCGTCGCCGGGGCCCTGCCCGGCATCGTCGGCTGCGGCAGCTCCGGCGTCCTGCTCTGGGACCCGGCCGGCGGCGTGCTGCGGGCGGAGTCCTGCGCCGGGCTGTCCCCGGAGCAGGAGGAGGTCCTGCGGTCGGCGGCCCTGCGGGCCGGGGACGTGCCCGAGGTCTTCGGCATCCTCACCGACCGGGAGCCCCGCGTGATCGGCGCGACCGGCGCCAGCGCCCCGATGCGCGACCTGCTCGCCGCGATGCACCTCACCGACGTCGTCGCCGTCCCGCTGCTCGCCGGCACCACCTTCCTCGGCGTGGTCACCGCCAGCTGGGCCGACGGCGAGGTCAGCCAGGCCCTCGACGCCGACGTCCTCGCCCGGCTGCGCGGTGTCGGCGACCAGGCGTCCACCGCGCTGCAGAAGGCCCGGCTGCTGGAGACCGTCCGGCACCAGGCCACCCACGACGCGCTCACCGGGCTGCCCAACCGGGTCCTCTTCCGCGACCGGCTGGCCGCGGCGCTGGCCGCCGTCGCCCCCACCGGCTCCGTCGGCGTGCTGTTCTGCGACCTCGACCGGTTCAAGGCGGTCAACGACACCCTCGGCCACGCCGCCGGCGACGAGCTGCTGCGCCAGGTGTCGGCCCGGCTGCGGGCCGCGGTGCGCCCCGGCGACACCGTCGGCCGGCTCAGCGGCGACGAGTTCGCCGTCCTGCTGCCCCGGCTGGCCGCACCGGCCGACGCCGACGCCGTCGTGCGCCGGGTGGCGGCGGCCTTCACCGAGCCGTTCCGTCTCGACGGCGTCCCCGCGGCGGTCGGCACGAGCACCGGCGTCGCCGTGCACACCGGCCCCGGCGGCGACGCCGAGCGGCTGCTGCAGGAGGCCGACGCGGCCATGTACCGGCACAAGCACCGCGACCGCCCGGCGGCCCCGGCCCCGCGGTCGGCGGACTAGGTGTAGTGCCCAGCTGCGTTGCTGACGGTGGTGCGGCTGATCGGTGGCTGTCCGTCGAGCGCGGTGTGGCTGCGGTGATGGTTGTAGGTGTGTAGCCAGGCGGGCAAGGCAGCGGCGCGTTCT